>DAOSLL010000099.1:0-9718 GCA_035368905.1 Rhodoferax sp. | reverse complement strand
CTGCAGTTGACCCGTCCAATCAAACACTTTACAGAAATGCAGACGCACCAATGCGTGCGGGTAGTCCACCAGCTCGCTTTGCCAACGCACGATCTGGCCGGTTTGAATCCCCAGCTCTTCTTGCAATTCACGCGCCAGGGCTTGCTCCACCGTTTCGCCCGCCTCCAGTTTGCCACCGGGAAACTCCCAGTAGCCGGTGTACACCTTGCCTGCAGGGCGCGAGGTCAGCAAAAAATCACCGTTGGACCTAATCAGCACACCTACAGCGACATCGAGCACCGGCCGGACTGGCCCGCCTGCACGGGCTTCGTGCCCGTCGGCGACCAGAGGTTTACGTGGCTCGGTCATGGCTGAGCTGCACCGGGTGCAGCCGACTGGCGCCCGGCAAAGTCGCGGGCAAACTGGTAGGCCACGCGGCCACTGCGCGCGCCACGCTCGAGCGCCCAGACGAGGGCTTCTGCGCGGGCATGCTCGATCACGCTGGCGGCGACCCCAAACGAGCTGAGCCACTGCGCCACGATGGCCAGGTACTCGTCTTGGTTGAATGAGTAAAAGCTGACCCACAGGCCAAAACGTTCCGAGAGCGATATTTTTTCTTCCACCACCTCCCCCGGATGAACCTCACCGTCCGGGCTGTGGGTGTAGCTGAGGTTGTCCTTCATGTGTTCGGGCAGCAGGTGGCGGCGGTTGCTGGTGGCGTAAATCAGCACGTTGGGCGTGGTGGCGGCAACCGAGCCGTCCAGAATCGACTTGAGCGCCTTGTAGCCAGGCTCGCCGTCCTCAAAGCTCAGGTCGTCACAAAACACGATGAATTTCTCGGGCCGGTCTGACACCAGGTCAACGATGTCGGGCAAATCGACCAGATCGGCCTTGTCCACTTCGATCAGGCGCAGGCCCAGATGCGCGTATTCGTTCAGGCAGGCGCGGATCAGGCTGGACTTGCCGGTGCCACGGGCACCGGTCAGCAACACGTTGTTGGCCAGGTCACCGCGCACAAACTGCAAGGTGTTGCGCTGGATCTTTTCCTTTTGCGCCCCAATTTCTTTCAGGTCACTGAGTTTCATCACGCCAATGTGGCGCACCGGCTCCAGGCTGCTGCGCCCGGCGCTACGCTTACGGTAGCGGTAGGCGTGGGCTGCGGTCCAATCAGGTGCG
This sequence comes from Rhodoferax sp., assembly GCA_035368905.1. GTDB lineage: Bacteria > Pseudomonadota > Gammaproteobacteria > Burkholderiales > Burkholderiaceae_C > Rhodoferax. The sequence goes on along the minus strand of DAOSLL010000099.1, from coordinate 8,563 downwards.
GCAAGCGGCTGCGGCAGCACGGCCTCGATGCGGGCGATGAGCTGCTCGGCACGCGCCAGCAAATGCTCAAAACTCGGGTTCATGAACGGTAGTCGGCGTTGATCGACACATAGTCATGGCTCAAATCGCAGGTCCACACCGTATCCGTCGCACTACCGCGCCCCAGCAGTACCCGTACCGTGATCTCGCTTTGCTGCATGACGCGCTGGCCGTCTTCTTCACGGTAAGCCGGGTTCCGTCCACCCTGCACAACCACCAGCACGTCGTCCAGATACAGATCTATGCGGGTCTGATCCAGGTCTGCGATACCGGCATAGCCCACTGCCGCCAGTATCCGGCCAAGATTGGGGTCGCTGGCAAAAAAAGCAGTTTTCACCAGCGGTGAATGCGCAATCGCATAGGCCACCTGGCGGCACTCGGCTTGCGATTGCCCGCCAGCCACCTCAATACTGATGAATTTGGTAGCACCCTCGCCGTCGCGCACAATCGCCTGCGCCAGATTGCGTGCGACACCCAGCATGGCCGCCTTCAGGGCCTGACCAGCCGGGCTGGCCAGCGAGTCGATGGGAGGATGGGCTGCGCGGTTGGTGGCAATCACCACAAACGAGTCGTTGGTGGAGGTGTCGCCATCGACCGTGACCCGGTTGAAGGAGCCCTCGGCCAGCTCGGTGGCCAGTTGCTTCATCAAAGCCGGATTGACGCAGGCATCGGTGGCCATGAAGCCCAGCATGGTTGCCATGTTCGGGCGAATCATGCCAGCCCCCTTGCTGATGCCGGTGATGCTGACCAGCGCGCCATCCACCATCACTTGCGCGCCAAACGCCTTGGGAACGGTGTCCGTGGTCATGATGGCTTCGGCGGCACGCTGCCAGTTACCGGCACGCGCATCCAGCAGGGCCGCATCCAGACCGGCCTCAATGCGCTCTATTGGAAGTGTTTCCATGATCACACCGGTCGAAAATGGCAGCACCTGTTGCGCTGTCAGCCCCAATCGATCTGCCAACGCCTGACAGGTGCGCCGGGCCCGCGCCAGCCCGTCGGCACCGGTACCGGCGTTGGCGTTGCCGGTGTTGATCAGCATGGCACGAATGCCCTGAGCGTCTGCGAGATGCTCGCGGCAAACCTGGACTGGCGCGGCACAGAAGCGGTTCTGGGTGAAAACGCCCGCCACCGAGGCACCCTGGTCAATCAGCACCACCGTCAGGTCTTTTCGGTTGGCCTTGCGAATGCCGGCCTCGGTCACGCCAATGCGCAAGCCAGCCACGGGACACAGTTCTGCCGGGTTGGGGGTGGTCAGGTTGACAGCCATGGTGTTCTTTCAATATTCAACACAAACGAAGGAAACTCAATCGAAAAAAATCGGGCACCCGGCCCGATCTGTGAGCGCAGGCGGTCAGGCCAGCTTGCCGTGGCATTGCTTGTATTTTTTGCCACTGCCACACGGGCAAGGCTCATTGCGGCCAACCCGCGGCACGGCCTTGGCCACAGTCGTGTTGTCCACGGTGGTATGTACTTCGCCAGTTTCTGTGGGTGCGCTGTAGGTGACGTTGGAAATATGTTCGGCCCGGCTTTCCATCTCTGCCGCAGCGCGTTCAACTTCCTCGTTGGACTGAACCCGCACTGTCATCAACACCTTGGTAACCTCGTTCTTGACCGCATCGAGCATTTGACCAAACAGCTCAAACGCCTCGCGCTTGTATTCCTGCTTGGGTTGCTTTTGGGCATAGCCGCGCAGGTGAATGCCCTGACGCAAATAATCCAGCGAACTCAGGTGGTCACGCCAATTGGTGTCGATGCTTTGCAGCAGCACCATGCGCTCGAACTGGGTGAAGTTTTGGTTGCCGACCAGTGCCACTTTGGCTTCAAACAACTGATTGGCATGCACGCGCACGGTGTCCACCAGGTCGAAGTCGGAGATGGCGCTGGCCGCGTTGACCTGATGCTGCAAGGGTAAGGTTATCTGCCATTCATCCTGCAGCACTTTTTCAAGCGCCGGCAAGCTCCACTGTTCCTCGACCGACTCAACTGGCACATACTGGCGCACGATGTCGTGAAAACAGCCTTCGCGCAAGGACTGAACCTGCGCTGACAGGTCGCTTGCATCCAGAATCTCGTTGCGCTGCTGGTAAATCACCTTGCGCTGATCGTTGGACACGTCGTCATATTCCAGCAACTGCTTGCGCATGTCGAAGTTGCGCGCTTCGACCTTGCGCTGGGCACTCTCAATCGAGCGTGTCACGATGCCGGCCTCGATGGCTTCGCCCTCGGGCATTTTGAGGCGGTCCATGATGGCTTTGACACGGTCACCGGCAAATATGCGCATCAGGGAGTCGTCCAGACTCAGGTAGAACCGCGATGAACCCGGATCGCCCTGACGACCCGAGCGGCCACGCAACTGGTTGTCGATGCGGCGCGACTCATGCCGCTCGGTGGCAATGATGCGCAGGCCACCCAGACTGGTGACCATTTCATGGTCTTGCGTCCACTGGGTGCGCAGGGCTTCAAGCTGCTGCTGTTTCCGGGCAGCATCGAGTGCCTCATCGGTTTCAATCGCCTCAATCAGCTTGCTGATGTTGCCACCCAGCACAATATCGGTGCCCCGACCGGCCATGTTGGTGGCAATCGTGATCATCCTGGAGCGGCCCGCCTGCGCCACGATATCGGCCTCACGGGCATGCTGTTTGGCATTGAGAACCTGGTGCGGCAGCTTCTCTTTTTCGAGCAAGGTCGCAATCACCTCAGAATTTTCGATTGATGTGGTGCCCACCAGCACCGGCTGTCCGCGCTCGTAACATTCGCGGATGTCGGCAATGGCAGCCTGGTACTTTTCCTGGGTGGTCTTGTACACCCGATCGAGTTGATCATCCCGGCGGCTGGGCTGGTTGGGCGGGATCACCACGGTCTCCAGGCCATAAATTTCCTGGAATTCGTAGGCTTCGGTGTCGGCGGTACCGGTCATGCCAGCCAGCTTGCCGTAAAGCCGGAAATAGTTCTGGAAAGTGATCGAGGCCATGGTCTGGTTTTCTGGCTGAATTGCCACACCCTCCTTGGCTTCGACCGCCTGGTGCAGGCCTTCGCTCCAGCGCCGCCCTGTCATCAGGCGACCGGTGAACTCATCAACAATCACCACCTCGCCAGCCTGCACCACATAGTGCTGATCACGGTGATACAGGTGCTGGGCGCGCAGCGCAGCATACAGATGGTGCATCAGCGTGATATTGGCCGGGTCATACAGGCTGGCACCTTCAGGAATCAGGCCCATTTCAAACAGGATGCGCTCGGCGTTTTCATGGCCGCGCTCGGTCAGAAAAACCTGGTGGCCCTTTTCGTCAATGGTGAAATCGCCAGGCTTGGTAATGCCCTCGCCAGTGTGCGGATCGGCTTCGCCTTCCTGCTTTTCAAGCTGCGGCACGATCAGCTTGATGCCCTGGTACAGGTTGGTCTGGTCTTCGGACTGCCCACTGATGATCAGAGGCGTGCGCGCCTCGTCAATCAAGATCGAGTCCACCTCATCAACAATCGCATAGTTCAAACCCCTCTGCACCCGGTCTGCTGCCTCATAGACCATGTTGTCGCGCAGGTAGTCAAATCCATACTCGTTGTTGGTGCCATAAGTGATGTCGGCGCGGTAAGCTGCCTGCTTTTCTTCGCGCGACATATTGGGCAAATTGATGCCGACCGACAACCCCAAAAAGTTGTAGAGCTTGCCCATCCATTGGGCATCACGGTTGGCCAGATAGTCATTCACCGTCACCACATGGACCCCGTTGCCGGTCAAGGCATTGAGGTAAACCGGCAGGGTGGCAGTCAGGGTCTTGCCCTCGCCAGTACCCATTTCGGAAATTTTCCCGTAATGCAGTGACATGCCGCCGAGCAACTGCACGTCAAAATGGCGCATCTTCATGACCCGCTTGGAGCCCTCGCGCACCACTGCAAAGGCCTCGGGCAGCAAATCATCGAGCGTGGCGCCCTGCGTGATGCGTTGCTTCAGTTCGTCGGTCTTGGCAAGCAGTGCCGCATCGGACAATTGCTCGAAGCCAGCCTCCAGCGCATTGATTTTGCTGATCGCGTTACGGTACTTTTTTAACAGGCGGTCATTGCGACTGCCGAAGATTTTTGTCAGGAAATTGGTGGCCATGAATGCAGGGCGAGCAGTGGATGCCAAACAAGGCAAACCGGCATCGCAGTCCTTTTTTACGATCTAACTGAAATGGGGACAGGGGGGTGATAACAAAAGCTCCAGCGCGTCTGGGCCGCGCAAGCCACTTGCTGCCATTTTACCTTTGAGCAGATGATCCAGTAAAAACCTCACTTGGCCGTTGTTGCGGTGGCCATCTGCGGAGCTCCGAGATGTTGCCCGGCAAGCAAGAATTTCTGCGGGTCTTGTGGAATGCCCTGAACCAGCACCTCAAAATGAAGATGTGCGCCAGTTGAGCGGCCGCTGGTGCCAACTTCGGCAATTTTCTGCCCGCGCCGGATCAAGTCACCTTTTTTGACCAATACCCTGGAGGCGTGCGCGTAGCGGGTGATCAGGTCGTTGCCATGGTCGATTTCAACCATGGACCCGTATTCGGGGTGATACTCCTGGGCCACCACCACCCCGCCTGCGGCAGACAGAATGGCTGTGCCCGTCGCCATCGGAAAGTCAAGCCCGGTATGCAACGCAGACCGTCCGGTGATCGGGTCAAGCCGCCAGCCAAAGGTCGAACCCACTTCACCCTGCGTCACCGGTCGCTGTGTTGGCACCATCAGGTCTTTCATCTTTTTCTCAAACAAGCGCGATTCCAGCACGGTCAACAAGTCGGTTCGCTGATGGGTCAGGTTCTCCAGATCATCCATTGCTGTTTTGATCTCGGCCAGCGTCAAGGCACGGTCACCAATTTGAACCCCGCCCTGCCCCGCTGCGCCCTTGACCTGTGCGGCGTTCACGCCAGCCAGGCCTGACACCCGTTCGCCGAGCGATTCAAGCTGGGTCAACTTAGCCTGAAGTTCACCGAGCTGGCGCGCCATCAGGTCCAGATTTTCCCGAAGAAAGCGGTCCCGCTGGGCGAATTCGTCTTTCGCCACGAGTTTGACCAAAGACCCGATAATCGGCCAGCCTTCCCGTGCGCCCTTGACAAAAACCCAGTGGTACAGGCCAAGTGCCGACAGCATCAAGACAAATGATGACAGCACAAACACCACAACCAACTGGATGCCAGTCAGGTGCAGTGCCCGGGACTTTGCCAGCCAGGCATCGGTGATGATCAATTGCATTTGTTCTCTTTCCAAAACGCATGAACCCAAACCGCACATCATTCACCTTGCTGCAGGCCAGTCAAAACAACCCGCATCTGGCCAAACTGATGGCGATCCAGAAAGCCTCACAAGACCGGCTGCAAGCCATCAAGCCATTGATGCCGACGGCGCTTCAAGCCAGCGTGCAATGCGGACCGCTGGAAGACGGCATCTGGTGCCTTTTGCTGTCCAACAACACAATGGCGGCCAAATTGCGGCAACTGCTGCCAGCACTCGAAGCACACCTGCGCGTCAAAAACCTTGAAGTGAAGTCAATTCGACTCAAAGTGCGCAGGCAGGATAAGCACTAGGCAGCTTGTTGAACCCGCATCAAAACGCCGGTCATTGATTCAAAAAGTGGTTCATGTTGGTTAAACAAAGTACCGTCAAAAGTACGGCGCGTCATCGATTCGTACCATTTGCACAACACAATGAAACGATTCGAATTGTCGCGATGATAACTGCCAACCAATGCAGCTTGGCGGCCAGGGCACCCACCCCTTGAGCGTAACCTGCGCTAAACCGGTTGCGCTGGTATGAACCTGGCGGCGACCTGCAACGCCTGGAATTGTCTTGTCAATGTGCCGCAAAGCGCTCATCGATCGGCACACCGTAGCCAACCGCCAGACGATTGGTTTCATTGGCCAATCCGACAACCGCAAGAAGTTCCCCAAGTTGTTCATCGGTCATGCCTTTGGCTTTCGCGCCAGCCGTGTGGGACGCAATGCAATAGTCGCAATTGTTGGTGACACTGACTGCCACGTAGATGAGTTCCTTGGTCAGCGGGTCAAGTGCGCCATTGCCCATGACCTGTTTGATGTTGCTCCAGACGCGTTGCAAGGTCTGCGGGTGATGCGCCAGAACTTTCCAGAAGTTGTTCACCCAGTCGGTGTTGCGGGTTGCCATGATGTCGTCATAGACCGCTTTGACTGCAGCCGATGCGTCGTCATATTCGACAGGAGTTTGAAGTGCCATGATGTTTGCGTTTCAACTGTAAAGTGGATCGAAGCAATGCTGATTTTGACAACAATGCTGCTTGCCGATGCTGAACCAGATTGATGAACCGGATTTTCCTGGTGTTGTGGCACCCAAATGCCGACCGGCTGTTACAGCGACAGGGTCGATGGGAAAATCAGCCCCTTGCAACCACGCATGATCATTTTGGCTTCCAGCCCTTATGCAGCATGCGCTGACAGCTACTATTATTATAGTATTGATTGACCGTTCTGATGTTGGCAAAACAGGTGTCGGCGAGGATTGGGCGGACCACAGCCCAGCGGCATCGCCCGCAACGCTACTGCGCCGGATCGCGCATTTCCCAGCGAATGGCATCAATCTGGCTGAGCGCTTGTTCCGGCAAGGTGCGGCCCCAGACATCCAGACATTCATCAAGCTGAGCAACCGAAGTCACGCCAATGATGGTGCTGGCAACTTGCCATCGGGTGTAGCAAAACGCCAGCGCCAACTGCAAGGGCGTCAGCCCATGCGCACACGCCAGGGCGCTGTAACGCCTGGCAGCCGCAAGCGCCTCCGGGCGACCCCAGCGCTGCTTGCGGGTGGACCCAAACCTGGTCAGACGCGCTTGCGCCGGTGCATTCGGGCCGGTCAGGCCGCTTGCGTCATACTTGCCGGTCAGCAAGCCAAAGGCCAAGGGCGAATAAGCCAGCAAGGACACGTTCAACTGGTGCAGGGTCTCATCAAGCGCGTTTTCCACACTGCGGTTAAGCAGGCTATAGCCGTTTTGCACCGTCGCCACACGCGGCAAACCGTGCTGCTCGGCCAAACGGACAAATTCATGCACGCCGTACGGGGTTTCGTTGGACAAACCGACGGCCCGGACTTTGCCCGCTTTCACCAGTTTGCCAAGTGCTTCAAGCTGCGCGTGAATCGACGTGACCTGGGCATCGCTGCGCTGGTAATACAGGCTGCCAAACATCGGCACACTGCGCACCGGCCAGTGGATCTGGTAGAGATCAATCACATCGGTCTGCAATCGCTGCAGGCTGTCGTCGCAGGCCTGCAGGATGTCGGCACCGGTCAAATCCGCACTGCCATTGCGAATCCATTTCATCGCCCGGCTTGGTCCGGCAACTTTGCTGGCAATCAGCATCGATTGCCGGACACCAGGGCGTTTGGCCAACCAGTTGCCAATGATCTTTTCCGTGGCGTTGAAGGTTTCTGCCCTGGGCGGCACGGCATACATCTCTGCAGTATCCAGAAAGTTGACACCGCGCTCCAACGAACGGTCCATGATGTCAAAGGCGGTGGCCTCATCAACCTGCTCGCCAAAGGTCATGGTGCCGAGACAGATGCGGGAGGCGAACAGGTCGCTTTGACCAAGTCGAACGGTATTCATGGATCGGAATCAGGCGTTGAAAGACAGAAACCGGCAGTGTACTGATTTCGCCCTGGCAGCGTACCGAATGGTGATTCAAAGCGCCAGCAAGCAGACCAGGCGGCCCCAGATGCCAGGACAACAAGGCCGGTTGGCGACGCTGGACTCAGCGGGTCTGGGCCAAAGCCTGGGCTTCCTCGGCAGCGATCTGCTTGTCCATGATGGCCTGGGCGGCCTTGATCTCGGCAGCCTCCACCGCTCTTTCGGCAGCAATCCTGCGCTGCTCTTCATCGGCAGCTTTACGGGCGACCTCTTCGATGGCCTGCTTCTGGGTCGCCTCAACATCGGCCATCTTGGTGCTCCAGCCCCAGTACCCCAAACCTCCCGCCGCTGACAAGCCCAGCACCACCGCACCTGCCAGCAATGCCGCTTTTCCACCGCTTGCCGGGGCCGCTGCTGCATGGGCAGTCATTGACGGCGATGGGGCCTCAGGCGAAACATAGGCCGGGAACACCGTTGCTGACGGTGCTGACGGCGCTGACGGCGCTGACGGCGCTGGCTCAGCGTATTGATGGGTGCCGCAGTGGGTGCAGAAAGCTGCAGTGGGCTCTATGGACTTACCGCAATTGATACAAAACATGGTTTTCCTCAATGTTCAAAACATGCCGACACGCTTGGCCGCTTCACCACTAGCAGCGACCGCCTGCGGTAGAACAGGCACTGACCCGCCTTATGCTGTCCTCAACCCGCTGACTGAACCCGTTGAGCATCTCTTGCAACTCCGTCAGTGGCACCAGCACCACTGCATCGGGCCTGCAACTGTTCATGCCACTGGCAATGACCTTCATTTCGGCAGTGGTACTGCCCACTTGTGGAAGCCTGGAAAAGCCGATCAGATCGCCCGTATTGAGGAAGCATTCCCCGCCCCCAGCAGCCCCGACGTTCAGGGGC
>DAOSLL010000098.1:0-9742 GCA_035368905.1 Rhodoferax sp. | reverse complement strand
CTGGTGCTGGTGCTGGTGCTGGTGCTGGTGCTGGTGCTGGTGCTGGTGCTGGTGCGGGTGCGACAGCAGCCGCAACTGCTTGCGCACTGGCCGGGCTCGATGCGTACCAGGCGGCGTGCTGACGCAGGATTGATGGGGCGACTCTATCGTCACAATCCCCGGCGCTGCAGTCCCGAATGTCGTCAATCCGGGTCAGTCGCCCGCCGACAAACGAGCCCCTGAGGATGTAGCGCAGTTTCCCCGCGCCAAAGCCCAGTAAATCACCCACACCGCTGGCTTTGCTGTCAACACACTCGCCGGTCCAGGAGACGCTTATCTGGCCGATGGCCGGGATATCCGAGACAAGGCAAGCATTCTGAAGGTCCTTTGCAGCGGTTGTTGTTTGTGCGCTCGCGGTCAAACAACAACCCAGCAAGAGGGCCATCGAAAGCGTCAAAAAACCGGGTCGATTCAAGAGAGTCATACAAAATCACGGATGTTACGCAGCCGCCCAAAGCAGATGAAGCTGCGCGCAGGCGATGCGAGAGGCGTTGATGAGTGGCTTGTGACAAAGCGCAATCGGATTGAGCTGGTTCGTGCTGCGCAGGTATTTGAGCCTGAACGTGGCATCAATGGCCATGAAAGCTTGTTTGCATTGAATGCGCAGTGTTCGCGCCGGGGACTTGGCCAAACTGGCACATCTCCACCCTTGGCGGCGATGAAACTGAAGCGCTCTTTTGAAGAAAGCCAACTGTGCTGCAACACAAAGCGAAACTTTGAAGTGTCCTTAACACAGGCTTCGGTCATCTCAGGCATCACCGCGCTTTTGGTCTGGTCACTTTGTTGGCTGAGCGCTTTTGTCACAAGGTCGCGGGACTGGATCGGCAACCTTGCCAGCCCAAACGCCAGATCGATTGAGTTACCGTTGTGGCACTGCAATGCGTTGACCTGCGGCGCGTCAGACTTGTGGCAGAGCGGCGAACCGACCGAAGCCGCCGAACCGACCGAAGCGGCCCATTTTGCACTGGCCTTTTGGCCTGCAACTGGGCGATGGACCGGCAAATCCGGCATCCCTTTGTGGGGTCGATTCGCGCTGCTTAATCCATCAGTCCGGCTCGTTCCTGGCTTGGCCCCGGTGACGGCAGGAGCACTGCAATGGTCAAGATGGCAGCAAACCAACCTGCTCTCATCGGTCCAGGCATTCTCTTGAATGGTGTTGTCAGAGACCAACACACCATCGTCACGCTCAATTGAACTGGCCACCGACTTGACCGGTTGCCACAGGACCGTGGAGAACTGCTGCACCGATGCAAACCGCGTACCCTGGTCGTGGCCAGCATCACTTGGCATCTTTGCCACCAAGCCCAACGTCGTTGCCACACCAAGGGTGTCCAACGAATCATCCGGGCACAAATCCAGGTCAGCTTTTTCCATTCGTCAAGCCTAACATGAGTGGGCTGCGAAACATCAGTCAATCAATTAACGATCAAAAGACACTATATAAACAGGTGAAACGGTGACCCAACAAGAGATGCCTGTGTCGGACAACATTGACAAGCGCTCCAAAATTGCCGCTGCCAGCGCGCTTGGTGGCATTTTCACATAACTGATGCGCCGCAGCCGCCCTGCACTGCCCAAGCTGGGCACAGGCGCTGCGAGATGCGTTGATCAGAAGTTTTCGGCAAGGCGCAAGGGAGTTGACGTTGTTTGTCAGGCTCAGGTCGGTTCGACGGATCAACTGGGCCCGCATCGGCTGATCTGCGCCAAGTTGGGGCAGAGAACCGCCGCAAAGGCACATTGCACCGCTTGGCAATGTCCAATCTTTCACCAAGCGTCGGGTCACCCTTCAGCGCGTGGCAGGAAAGCGACAAGCAGGGTCATTGACGTGCCATGAGCCAGTCAGACATGTGTCGCATCGGCTGCGAAACGACCGCAGCGGCCAATTTTGCACCGCCATCTTGGCCGGCAACTGGCTCGGGGCCGGTGAATCCGGCACCCCTCACCGGGGTCGGGTTGCGCGATCAATGCCGCAAGTCTGCCCGGCTTCCAGGGCAAATTTGCGCCCATGGCCGCGCCATCATTGTCACGAAGGCGGACATGACGGGCACTCAACAACTCAGCCGGAAAACCAATTTGTTCTGTGGATGCGCGCCTCATGGTTGACGGTTGGCTCAGGCAAAGTGGCTCAAATGACCCAAGCATGCGATCTGCAGCAGGTCAATGGTGTCCTGGCTCGTGACAAGTTGCCGGACATCTGACGGGCCGCTGTCGGCCACCGCCTGGTGGTCCATTTTGGGGTAGGGCATCCTGAGTTTCAGGGCCTTGTCAATTGATAAGCCAAAAGTGCCTCTGAGCCTTGATATACATGCGCTGCTAGCTATACAACTAATAGCATTTTCAAACCCGCTCAAGAATCAGCGCAATCCCTTGCCCGACACCGATGCACATGGTGCACAGCGCGTAGCGACCACCATTGGCGTGCAGGCGGTTGACGGCGGTCGTGGCCAGTCGCGCGCCGCTGGCCCCGAGCGGATGACCCAGCGCAATCGCACCGCCCCAGGCGTTCACGCGTGCGTCATCGTCGGCCAGGCCGAGCAGACGCAATACCGCCAAACCCTGCGCGGCAAAGGCTTCGTTGAGTTCGATCACATCCATTTGCCCCAGCGTCAGGCCGGTTTGCGCCAGCAGCTTTTGGGTTGCCGGTGCCGGGCCAATGCCCATGATGCGCGGTGCCACACCCGCAGTGGCCATGCCGACCACCCTTGCTTTGGGGGTCAGGCCATTGCTGGCAGCGGTGGCTTCATCGGCCAGCACCAAGGCGCAAGCCCCGTCGTTGACACCACTTGCGTTGCCAGCGGTGACCGAGCCGTCCGGGCGCACCACACCCTTGAGTTTGGCCAGCGCCTGCAGAGTCGTTTCGCGCGGATGTTCATCCTGATCAACAGTCAGGGCATCGCCTTTTTTTTGCGCAACCGTTACGGCCGTGATTTCACGCGCCAGGTGGCCGGCTTGTTGGGCGGCCAACGCACGCTGCTGGCTGGCCAGCGCCATGCGATCCTGCGCAGCGCGTTCGATGTTGAATTCGGTGGCGACGTTTTCAGCGGTCTCGGGCATGCTGTCCACGCCAAAGCGCTCTTTCATCAGCCGGTTGACAAAACGCCAGCCAATGGTGGTGTCATGCACCGCGTTGTTGCGTCCAAAGGCGATCTCCATCTTGGGCATGACGAATGGCGCACGGCTCATGCTCTCAACCCCACCAGCTATGATTAACGTAGCTTCCCGCGCTTTGATGGCGCGGGCTGCAGTGCCAACCGCATCCAGGCCAGAGCCACACAGGCGGTTCAACGTGACACCTGGCACCGCCACCGGCAACCCGGCCAGCAAACTCACCATGCGCGCCACATTGCGGTTGTCTTCACCGGCCTGGTTGGCGCAGCCGTACATCACGTCGGTGACTGCCTCCCAATCCACCGAAGGGTTGCGGGCCATCAAGGCCTTCAGGGGAATGGCGCCCAGGTCGTCGGTGCGCACGCTGCTCAAGGCACCGCCGTAGCGGCCAATCGGGGTACGAATGGCATCACAAATAAAAGCCTGGTTCATGTGATTGGTCTTTCAGTCAAAGGGATCAGTCCAGCAGCACGGACAGGTCAGCGGGCACAAAGCCGTGACCCGATTGTGCGGCCAGGCTTTGCAGGTCTTGCGCCAGCGCGCGGCGCTCTTGCTGGCGCGCCCAGAACACCGGGCCACCTTGCCAGCGGGGAAAACCATAGCCCTGGGTCAGCACCACGTCGATGTCGCTGGCCCGGCTGGCCACGCCCGCTGCCAGCAGCAGGGCTGCTTCGTTGACCATGGCCAGCAAGGCACGGCGCTGGATGACGGCAGGCAAAAGCGGGCGCCGCTCGATGCCGCGCTGCCTTGATGCCTGGGCAATGATGTCGCGCACCACGGCATCGGTGGTTTTGACCTGCTTGCCTGCCGCGTAGGTGTAATAGCCAGCCTCGGCCTTGCGCCCCAGTCGACCCTGTTCGCACAACTGGTCGAGGATGGTCACATAGCGCTCACGCGGGTCACGCGTGTCGGCCAGCGACTTGCGCATGCGCCAGGCAATGTCCAGCCCGGACAGGTCAGCCACTGCAAACGGCCCCATGGCAAAGCCAAAGGCCTGCAGCGCGTTGTCCACGTCTTCGGGCCAGGCACCGTCTTCGAGCATGAATTCACACTGATTGCGGTAAGCGTTATAGATGCGGTTGCCGATAAAACCAAAGGCATTGCCAGTGAGCACCGGCAGCTTGTTGAGCGTGTTGCCCAGGGCCATGCCAGTGGCCACCACCGCAGGTGCGGTCTGGCTGGCGCGCACCACTTCGAGCAGCTTCATGACGTTGGCCGGGCTGAAAAAGTGCAGGCCCAGCACATCCTGGGGACGGCTGGTGGCACTGGCAATCGCATCCACGTCCAGGTACGAGGTGTTGGTGGCCAGCACCGCGCCAGGGCGGGCATGGGCATCGATGGTCCTGAACACCGCTTGCTTGACGGCCAGGTCTTCAAACACTGCTTCAATCACCAGATCAGCCAGCTTCAGTTGCGCCCAATCGATGGTGGGCGACAGGCGGGCTGCGGCCCCTGCAGCGATGTCAGCGGCCATTTTTCCGGCGGCAACGCGGCCCTGGTAATGCCCGGTCACACGCTGCTGGCCGCGCTGCAAGGCGGCATCGTCTTGCTCCAGCAAAATCACCTGCAGCCCGGCATCCAGCGCGCAAATGGCAATTGCTGCACCCATGGTGCCAGCGCCAATGATGGCGATGGTGGCCACTGAACGAGGTGCCGCTTGCAGCACAGCAGGCAATTTGCTGGCTTCACGCTCGGCAAATAACTGGTATCGCAAGGCTTTGGACTGGATGCCGGACCGCAACTGTGCACGCAGTTCCTGCTCGCGACGCAAGCCTTGGGCAAAGTCGCCGCCCGCAGCGGCCAGCGCATCAAGCTGGGCGACATAAACATCCTGCAGGCGTTGGCGGGGCGTGAGCTGGTCTTTCTGCTCACTGACAAATTGCTGCACTGCCGCCGCACTGAGCAAGCGGTCGCGCGCCTTGACTAGCGGGGCACCCTGACCTGCGAGATCGGTGGCACGCTGCAGGGCTGCTGCCAGCAGTTCCTCAGACACCACCTGGTCGAGCAAGCCAGACTGCGCCAGTTGTTGGGCGGTCTGCGGCGCGCCGCTTTGGAGCATGGCCAGCGCCGTGGTCAGGCCAGCCAGGCGTGGCAGACGCTGTGTGCCACCAGCACCGGGAATCAGTCCGAGCGTGATGTCAGGCAGGCCCAGCCTGGCGCTGCCCTGCGCCACCCGGCCATGACAGGCCAGCGCCAGTTCCAGACCGCCACCCAGAGCCACACCGCTGATGGCAGCGACCACCGGCTTCTGGCAGGACTCAATCTGTTCACACAGTTGGCCCAGCTCGGGTTCGGTCGCTTGCCCTGGTGCGCCTGACTCAATGCCATCGGCCTCGCTGGCAAAGGCCCGGGCGTTGCCCATCAGCACCAGCGCGCTGACGGCCGGGTCTGACCCGGCTTGACGCACGGCGGAGGCAATGTGTTGGCGCAGGGCCGCGTCCAAACGGTTGAGCGGCGCTTTGTTGAGCGAGACGACGGCAATCGTGCCGTGAAGTTCATACATGGTGGGTGGTCCTGAGATAGCGCAGCCAAACGACAGTCACTTTTAGTCTCTAACAAGTCAAGTCTTTGCGAATCATGCGAAGAATTCAAACATTCCAAGTCATTCGTCGCGAGGGCGCGACTCCTACAAATTCAAATTGGCGCCGACTGTTTGTGTAGGAGTTGCGCCCTCGCGACGAAGGCCGTCCAATTCCGGCCTGTCCGGCTTAGGGGCTGGCGTTTGCACGCCCGAAGGCACGACCGGGCAGCGGCTGATTCTGGCACGGCAAGCAGCCAATGTGCGTGATGCCTGCGGTCTCTGCGCCGCAAAAGCCGGGTGGCTTGGGGTGTTTGATGATGACGACGATCAGCCTGACACCGTTCATGGCTGCCAGATGCGCAATGCCGCCCCAACGGCCCTGCGTCGATTGAAAATTTGGTGCCGCAAACTTGCCCACAAAACAGGAGCATCCAGGACTGAGACAATCGGGCATGAACTTTGAAAACTTGCTTGCCTACGACCACTACGGCTATGCCTTTGTGGCGCTTGTCGGCACCGGTGTTGCCGCAGCAGCCATTTTGTGGCTGCTGCAAAAGTCACCCTGGAGCCGCTGGATTCGGTCCTTGCATGGCGTGGCACCGCCCTTCATCAACATCATCGGTGTGCTGTTTGGCCTGACGCTGGCATTCATTGCCAACGACACCTGGAACGCTCACGACAAGGCAACCCACGCGATTTACCGCGAGGCCGATGCACTGCGCAGCCTCAATCTGCTGGCGCAGAAATTGAGCCCGCCGCTGCGTGACCAGTTGCAGCAGGCGCTGCGTGACGTGGCCCGGTCGAGCGCCGACGAATGGCCGTGGCTGGCGCGCCGCCAATCAAGCCAGCACGCCACCGACTGCGCCAACACCTTGCTGTTGCTGCTGGCCAGCCAGGAACTGGCGCAACAGGCTGGCGCGAATGTTCAGGCCATGATGCTCAAAAAGGCCTCTGAAATGCGCGATGACCGCAATTTGCGCATTGGCTTGAGCCAGATGCACCTTAACCCGCTGAAGTGGCTGGGCATGGCTTTTCTGGGGTTTTTGACACTGCTGTCGATTACTGCGGTGCACCTTGAAAACCCGCGTGCCGCACGCGTCGCCATCATCTTGTTTGCCCTGTCAGCGGCACCCACGGCGGCGATCATGCTGATTCAGGGCAATCCGTTTCAGCAACCTTCGTTTGTCTCGGCGCAGCCCATTCTTGCGGCCCTGCTGCCCTGACCGGGCCGGTCCCTTGTTGCGCAGTGGTCACTCACGCGGCACAACCGTTCGCTCTCATTGGTCGGTAGCCGATTGCCTGATCCAGACCCGATGGCGGGGTGAACTGTGGCGCAGCACCGGGCGCGGTCCGGTTACCACGCTGCAGGCAAAAAAAACCTGCAAGGCAAACCGACCGGCCAGCTACCCTGGGCGTTGGTGCTGATCGCGCCAGGCCCTGGCTTGCGAGAAATGGCCACAGCCGATAAAGGGTACCGGTGGACGCAGCGCTGACAGCGGCGATGGGTGGTTGGCACACAGGATGAGGTGGCGTGCGGCATCTATCAGCACCCGTTTGCTTTGCGCATGGCTGCCCCACAGCATGAACACCAGCCGTGCCGGGCCTTGGGACACCTGCTCGATGATGGCATCGGTCAGGGCCTCCCAGCCTTTGCCGGCATGGCTGGCGGCTTGTCCTTCTTCCACCGTCATACAGGTGTTCAACAGCAGCACCCCATGCCGGGCCCAGCGCACCAGGCTGCCGCCAGGGTTGGGAAACGCCGGTGGTGCTTCACCCAGGTCGCGCTGCAGTTCCTTGAAAATGTTGCGCAGCGATGGCGGCAAAGGCACGCCAGCAGCCACCGAGAACGCCAGGCCTTCAGCCTGGCCACGCCCGTGATAGGGGTCCTGGCCCAAAATCACCACGCGGACCGACTCCGGCGCAGTCAATTCCAGCGCACGCAAGGGTTGAGGCGGAAACACGATGGCCCCGGCATCAAGCCGCTGCTGCAGGAACGTCAGCAGCGCAAGCCCCTGACTTGATTCAAAAAAGTGAGCTATCAAGGCTTGCCAGCCTTGGGCTACAGGCCAATCAGACGGGTCAGCCGTGGCTAACTGGGTGGCGGGCTTCATGGGGCAGCGGCCAGCTCAACAAAGGCCAGTCAAGCTGGTCCGAACAAGGCCGCCAGTGCCTTGCCCGGCTCGTCGGCGCGCATGAAGGCCTCGCCAACCAGAAACGCATTGACCCCGGCCGCGCCCATGCGCAGCACATCGTCGCGGCTGTGGATACCGCTTTCGCACACCAGCAGCCGGTCGGCGGGAATGTCTCGCATCAGCGTCAGCGTGGTGTCGAGCGACACTTCAAAGGTTTTGAGGTTGCGGTTGTTGACACCGATCAGCGGGGTTTTGAGCTTCAGGGCGCGCACCAGTTCGGCCGCGTCGTGCACCTCCACCAGCACCGCCATGTCAAGGCTGCGGGCAATGGCTTCGAACTCCTTCATCTGCGCATCGTCCAGGCAAGCCGCAATCAGCAGAATGGCGTCCGCACCCATCGCCCGTGACTCGTAGATTTGATAGGCATCGACCATGAAGTCCTTGCGCAGCACCGGCAACTGGCAAGAGGCCCGCGCCTGCTTCAGAAAATCAACGCAACCCTGAAAAAACTGCACGTCCGTCAGCACCGACAGACAGGCCGCGCCATATTCGGCATAACTTTGCGCAATGTCGGCGGCAATGAAGTCGGCGCGCAGCACGCCTTTGGACGGACTGGCTTTTTTGACCTCGGCGATCACCGCTGGCTGACCAGCGGCAATTTTGGTGCGCAAGGCAGCGACAAAATCACGCGTCAGCACCCGGCTTTCGGCATCTGCGCGCATCACGGCCAGTGATTTGCGCTGCGTCGCGGCGGCCACTTCGGCACGTTTGACGGCGACAATTTGTTCCAGAATATCAGTCATTTTTGGGTGGCTCCTGTGAGCCATTTTTGAGAATGTTGACAAACACGCGGTGCATCACCAGCCCGGTTGCGATGAACAGCACCGAGATGCCAATCGCAATCCAGGCCTCGGGGCTATTGAGCAGGCTCATGCTGCGGCCTCGCTCAGCGCCTTTGAGGCCGCCACCAGGGCATCCAGCTTGGCCCGCGAAGCGCCTGATTCAATAGCTGCGCGCGCTTTGCTGATACCGGCTGCAATCGAATCGGTCACATTGGCAGCGTACAGCGCAACACCGGCGTTTAGCACGACGATTTCTTTCGCCGGGCCTGACACGTTGTCGAGCACACCGAGCAGCATGGCGCGCGACTGATCGGGGGTTTCGACCTTGAAGGAGCGGTTGCTCGCCATCACCATGCCGAAGTCTTCCGGGTGAATTTCGTACTCGGTGATCTTGCCGTTTTTCAGTTCACCAACCATGGTGGCTGCGCCCAGCGACACCTCATCCATGCCGTCGCGGCCATACACCACCACCGCATGTTCGCAACCCAGACGCTCCAGCGCGCGCACTTGAATGCCGACCAGGTCGGAGTGAAACACGCCCATCAGAATGTTCGGCGCATCGGCCGGGTTGGTCAGCGGCCCGAGCAGGTTGAAGATGGTCTTGACCCCCAGTTCGCGCCGCACCGGGGCCACGTTCTTCATGGCCGGATGGTGATTTGGCGCAAACATGAAGCCGACCCCGACCTGCTCGATGCATTTGGCAATGGCTTCGGGCTTGAGGTTGATGTTGACCCCGAGCGACTCCATCACATCGGCGCTGCCGCTCTTGCTGCTGACGCTTCGGCCGCCATGCTTGCTGACCCGAGCGCCTGCCGCTGCCGCGACAAACATGGCGCAGGTCGAAATGTTGAAGGTGTGCGAGCCATCGCCACCGGTACCAACAATGTCCACCAGGTGGGTTTTGTCGGCCACCTGCACCTTGGTGGAAAACTCGCGCATCACCTGCGCGGCGGCGGTGATCTCGCCAATGGTTTCCTTCTTCACGCGCAGGCCGGTGATGATGGACGCGGTCATGACCGGCGAGAGTTCGCCATTCATGATGAGCCGCATCAGGTGCAGCATCTCGTCGTGGAAGATTTCGCGGTGCTCGATGGTGCGCT
>DAOSLL010000097.1:0-9774 GCA_035368905.1 Rhodoferax sp. | reverse complement strand
TCATCACCTGCGGGCCCGGCTGGATGTTGTGGATGGTCATGGCACCGACCATCAGCGCCATCACCGGGTTGGGCGGAATGCCCAGCGTCAGCAGCGGAATAAAGGAAGTCTGCGCGCCCGCGTTGTTGGCCGACTCTGGCGCTGCCACACCCCGGATATTGCCTTGGCCAAACGGCAGCTCGCCGGCTTGCAGCCTGGTTTTTTTCTCAACGCTGTAGGCGGCAAAAGCCGCCAGCAAGGCACCGCCGCCGGGCAAGATGCCCAGCATGGAGCCAATGGCGGTGCCACGCAACACGGCTGGCCACATGCGCCGGAAGTCTTCACGGGTCGGCATCAGGCCATGCACCTTGTGGGCAAACACCTCACGCTGCGCCGCTTTGATCGACAGGTTGGCAATGATCTCGCCGTAGCCAAAGATGCCCATGGCGATCACGATGAAGCCAATGCCGTCGGTGAGTTCCGGTATGTCAAACGCAAAACGCACCACCCCGGAATTGACATCGGTACCGACCAGGCCCAGCAGCAAGCCCAGCACAATCATCGCCACCGCCTTGAGCAGCGAGCCCGAAGCCAGTACCACCGCACCCACCAGGCCGAGCACCATCAGCGCGAAATACTCGGCCGCCCCAAACTTGAAAGCGACTTCGGTCAGGGGTGTCGCAAACGCCGCCAGAGTCAGCGTGCCAACACAACCGGCAAAAAACGAACCCAGCCCGGCTGCCGCCAGCGCTGGCCCGGCGCGGCCCTTGCGCGCCATCTGGTGGCCGTCAATCACCGTCACCACCGAAGATGCCTCGCCTGGCAAATTCACCAGAATCGCGGTGGTCGAGCCGCCGTACTGCGCGCCGTAGTAAATGCCAGCCAGCATGATCAGCGCCGACACCGGCGGCAAGGCATAGGTGGCCGGCAGCAGCATGGCAATGGTGGCTACCGGACCAATGCCGGGCAACACACCAATCAGCGTGCCCAGCAGGCAGCCGACAAAGGCGTACAGCAGGTTGATCGGCGTGGCAGCCACGCCAAAGCCCATCGACAGGTTGCTGATCAGGTCCATGCGCCCGCTTAACCCGACAAAAAGGCTGGCCAGACGACAAACTGCAGCTTCAGCAGCAGCACAAAAGCCAGGTAACTGCCAAGCGCCAGCACGGTTGCCAAAAGCAGGCTTTCTTTCAGGCTAAAGCGCTCGCCCGCCATGCCTGCCACCACCGTCAGCCCGTAAATGGCCAGCACCAGCCCCATCGCGGGCAGGCCAAAACGGGGCAAACCCCCCAGCAGCAAACCGAACAGCAAATTGGCAGCGATGATGAAAAACAGCGGCTTGACGGCCCAGGCGCCCACCTTGCCGGGGTCGGCTGCATCCGGCGGCGCACGCCAGGCCAGCGCGCGTAGCACAATCGCCACCCCCAGCAGTGCCAACATCAGCCCAAGCATCAAAGGAAAATAGCCCGGCCCCATGCTGGCACTGATGCCAATGCGGTATTGGCTGGCACCCCAGGCAAACGCCAGACCGACCAGCATGAACAGCAGGCCGGAAAAAGAATCCTTCTGGTTCCTGATCCTCATGGCATCGGTGGCGAAGACGGGCCGCGCACAAATGACCGCAAACACCGCAGCCAGGCAATGCTGCAGGTGGATTTGCCGGGTCTGCGCAAGATCATCCGGCGTGCGGACCGATGGAAACAGGCGCAGCGCTGTCAGGGCTGGTACTGCTGTGCCGAAAGGCCACCAGCAAATGCAACCGACCTGACGCTGCGGATGCTTGGCCGGACTGGCGCGAGCAGGCCACCGTCAAGCGCAGAATCGGTCGGCTTGGCATGGCGTGCGTGGTTTCAGTCTGCCGCAATCAACCCAGCGCTGGTGTCGATGACAGCACTTCATCGAGCAGCGTCAGGCCCTCGGCCACGCGCAGCGCACCAGCCAGTCGCAGTGGGCGCATGCCGTCTGTCACCGCCTGGCGTTTCAGCGCGCCAGCATCGGGCTCACGGGTGACGTGCGCCTTGAACGCTTCAGTCACCACCAGCAACTCGTACAAGCCCATGCGCCCCATGAAGCCGGTCAGGCGGCAATCAACACAACCGACCGCCTTGAATGGCTTGTAAGTGCCATTGACCTGCCAGGGTTTGACCACCTCGGCCAGCATCTCGCGCCTGGCAGCCGGGTCGGGCAGCTTGCAAATCGGGCACAAGGTGCGCACCAGCCGCTGCGCCAGCACGCCAAGCAAGGTGGCGTTGATCAGGTATGACGGCACGCCCAGCTCCATCAGGCGGGTGATGGCCGATGGTGCGTCGTTGGTGTGCAGGGTGGAGAACACCAGGTGCCCGGTCAGCGCGGCCTGCACCGCCATTTCGGCGGTGGCCTGGTCGCGAATTTCACCCACCATGATGATGTCCGGGTCTTGCCGCATCAGGGCACGCAATCCTTCGGGGAAACCAAAATCAAGCTGTGGCTGCACCTGCGTCTGGTTAAACGATGGCTCAATCATCTCGATCGGGTCTTCTACCGTGTTGACATTCACTGCCTCGGTGGCAACCCGCTTCAGGGTCGAATACAGGGTGGTGGTTTTGCCCGAGCCGGTTGGACCGGTCACCAGAATGATGCCGTTGGGGCGCTTGACCAGGGACTCCCAGCGCTGCGCATCATGCGCAGAAAAACCCAGCGCATCAAGGTCCTTGACGGTGGTCTCCGGGTCAAAAATGCGCATCACCATCTTTTCGCCAAAAGCCGTCGGCAGCGTGGAAATGCGCATCTCGATCTCACTGCCGCCGGGGTTGCGCGTCTTGATGCGACCATCCTGCGGGCGCCGTCGCTCCACCACGTCCATGCGGCCCAGCAGCTTGATGCGGGCGGTCATGGCGACCAGCACGCCCATCGGCATCTGGTAAACCGGGTGCAATACACCGTCAATGCGAAAGCGGATCACCCCCTGCTCGCGCCGTGGCTCCAGGTGAATGTCGCTGGCGCGCTGGTCAAATGCGTATTGCCACAGCCAGTCCACCACCTGCACCACGCTTTGGTCGTTGGCATCGAGCTGCTTGTTGCTCTTGCCCAGCTCAACCAATTGCTCGAAACTGGCAGCGGTATTGCTACCCGCCTTGTTGGCTGCCCGCACCGATTTGGCCAGCGCAAAAAACTCAACCGTAAAACGGTGAATGTCCTGCGGGCTGGCCACCACCCGACGCACGCTGCGACGCGCCTGGCGCTCCACTTCTGCCACCCAGTCAGTCAAAAACGGCTCGGCGGTGGCCACCACCACCTCATGTGTCGTTACCTGCACTGGCAAAATCTTGTGCCGCTCGGCATACGCCGGGCTCATGGTATCGGCCACCTTGCTGACATCAACCTTGAGCGGGTCAATGCGCAAATAGGCCAGTCTGGCGCGCCCGGCCAGCCACTCGGTGAGCTGTTCGATGTCCATCGGCTTGTCGTCGCTGGCCCGGTGAACGGCAACACTGGAAAGTCGCACCAGCGGATGCTGCACGCTCTCGGCCTGGGCGCAGCGGGTGTGAATGCGCTGCGCCTCCTTGGCGGCAATGACACCATCGGCCTGCAGCCATTGCACCAGGCTGCGCCAGTCCAGCGGTCCGCTAGCAGCCGGTTCTGACAGTTTGGCGTGAGCAGTCTGGTTCATGGCAACAGGGGTTTAAAGACACGCACCCATTTGTCGGCCGGCAGACCCCAGCGCGCCTCAATGAGGTTGGCACGGGCCATCAAATCCTCGCGCCGGGGACGGCTGGCTGTGTGCTGCGCCAGCACCACGGTGTTGCCTTCACGGGTGGGTTTGAAGGCCCAAACGGCATCCTTGCCAAAGGCTGCCGATATTTTTTCGACACTGCGGGTAAAACTCGATGCCCGGCCAAACAGATTGACGGTCATGCAGCCCTCAGGCGTCAGCAAGCGGCGGCAGTGGTTGTAAAAAGGCAGACTGTCCTGCACCGGCGCAGCCGCTTCATGGTCATACAAATCCACCTGCAAAGCATCCACCGTACCCCACCATTCGGGGTTGAGAATTTCCTCTGCGGCATCTGCCAGCACCACCTGCATGCCGGGGCTATTGGCGGGCAGCTTGAACCAGCCATGGCAGGCCGCCAGCACTTGCGGGTTGAGTTCGACGGCGGTGGTTTTCATGCGCAACTCCTTGGCGCAAAACTTGGTCAGTGAAGCGGCACCCAGCCCGAGTTGCATGGCACAGCGGTCTTTGACCGTGTCTGGTTCGACAAACAGCAGCCAGGCCATCATGCGCTGTATGTATTCATGCACCAGGCTGATCGGGTTGTCCAGATACATCGAGCCCTGAATCCATTGGGTGCCCAGATGCAGGTGCCGAATGCGGCCATCGTCAGAGAAATTGACTTCAGGGAGAACGGGTGTGCGTTTTTTCAAGATGCAGGGATTATCCCCAAACGCTGCGGCACCAGATCAGGCGATGCCCCGGCGCGCATGTTCCACTTTCAGGCAGAGGTTTTGCACTGCCACCAGGCCTGCCGTGCGGGCCTTTTGCAAGGCTACATCGTGCCGTACCCCAAGCTGCAGCCACAGCGCCGGTGCGCCAATTGCAATCGCCTCGTCCACCACCGGTGGCACGTCTTCACTGTTGCGAAATACATCGACCAGGTCAATTTTTTCATGTTGTGCAGCCTCACTGAGGCTGGCATAAACCCGCTCACCCAGAATCGTGTCACCGCTGGCTGCTGCCACCGGGTTGATGGCAATGACGCGCCAGCCGCGCTGCTGCAGGTAGTGCGCCACCCGGTAACTGTCCCGGTGCGCCTTGGGCGACAAGCCCACCACCGCCACACTGCGGCAATTTTTCAGGATGTGATCAATGGCTTGCTGGTCGGTGTCTAAGGCCGGATGGTCATGGGGCATGTTTTTCTTTCGGGTTGCGGTTGCCCGGATATTACAGGCTTACAGTGCAACGTTTTTTACCAATCAAGTGGCCTTTTGACCCTCTGTCAGACCACTTCAATGTCGCGCCAAAGTGATACATTCATTGGCAATGGAAGCCCAACGCTCTGACTGCCGCGCCGTAATCAGCCGCCTGAAGGTCAGCTTCAGAGTCGCTGTGAGCTTGCTTGTGGGCCTGCACCTGCAGGCCTGCGATCAGCAGCCGGCACCGGTCGCGCTACGCTACAGTGAAGCTCCCATGGTCCGCAGTGAGCCTGTTTACCGTCTGGCGATCCACCCGCTGCATAACCCGAAAAAGCTCAGCGCGGCTTACCAGCCGCTGGTGGATCACCTCAACGCACAGTTGCAAGGCGCTCGCATCGAGCTTGAAGCTTCGCGTGATTACCAGGCTTATGAGGCCAAGTTTCGCGCCCGCGAGCCAGATTTCCTGTTGCCCAACCCGTGGCAAACCCTGCAAGCCATCAAGGTCGGCTACCACGTGATGGCGATGGCCGGAGATGCCGAAGATTTCAAGGGTATTTTCATCGTCAGAAAAGACAGCGGCATCAAGCGGCCCGCGGACCTCAAGGGGAAAACTGTCAGTTACCCCTCGCATACGGCGCTGGCGGCTGCCATCATGCCCCAGTATTACCTGCACGCGAACGGCATCGATATCCGGCATGACATTCAAAACGCCTATGTGGGTTCGCAAGAGTCTTCCATCATGAACGTCTATCTGGGTCAGGCGGCAGCAGGTGCCACCTGGCCACCACCGTGGCGCCTGTTTCAAAAGGATCATCCGGCAGAAGCCGCGCAACTCAAAGTGATCTGGCAAACTCCTTCGCTGATCAACAACTCGGTCATGGTGCGCGACGATGTACCGCCGGTCGTGCGTGACACTGTTGCAAAAGCACTGCTTGCACTCTCACAGACAGCAGGCGGCACGACGATCCTCGGGGCGATGGAAATCACCCGCTTCCATGCTGCCAGCGATGCCAGTTACGACGTGGTGGTCAATTACATCCGGCGCTTCGAGCACGATGTGCGCCCGGTAGAGAGTCCCTGATGTTTGGCCAACTTGAACGCTCGCTGACGAAAACCCTTTACCGGCAATTGGTCAGTGGTGTCGCCCTGGTATTGGCCCTGGTCATGTCGCTGTTTTCGTGGGAAATGATTCGCCAGCAAGAAGCCACCGAAGTGAGTCAATTCACTCGTCAGGCGCTGGCACTGGCCAGCAGCATGGCGAAAAGCTCGGATGTCTGGGTGGCCTCGCGTGACTTCAGTGGCTTGCAGGAAATTGTGCTGGGTCTTGCTGGTTACCCTGATTTGCTTCACGCCATGGTGCTCGACAACCGGGGCCAAGTGCTGGCCCATAGCGACCCCGGTCGGCGTGGTAAGTACCTGACCGATTTGCCTGCGCCGATTGAACCCCGCATTCTGTGGCTGGACCAGCAGCATATTGATGTCGTCACACCCATCATGCTGGCAGATCGCCATGTTGGCTGGGCTCGCGTCGGGTTGGGGCGGGCAATATTCAATGCCCAGTTTGCCAGCACACAGCGTGACGCCATCCTGTACAGCCTGGTTACCATCGTGCTGGGCGCGCTGTTTGCCGCATTGGCCGTTCGCTACCTGACCCGTCGGCTGCGTGCCTTGCAGCAAGTTGCCGATGCGGTACATGCCGGACAGCTTGACCGGCGCGTGCTTGTGACGGGCCAAGACGAGGCGGCCCAGCTTGCCAGCCACTTCAATGCCATGCTGGACCGGCTGGCGGCACGCGAAGAAGCCCTGAAAGAAAGTGAAACTTTGTTAAATGCCACGCAGCAGCTTGGCAAGATTGGGGGCTGGCAGTGGGATATCGAAAAACAATCCATGCTCTGGACACCGCAGACCTACCGAATTCACGACATGTCACCTGAGCTTGCCAGCACCACTTTGGGTTCTGACCGCATTGACGAAAGTCTTGCCTGTTATTTGCCGCAAGACCGTGACACCATCACGAAGGCGTTCTGGCGCTGCGTTGAGCACGGTGAACCCTATGACATCGAAGTCCAGTTCATCACCGTCAAAAAACGGTTGCTGTGGATTCGCACCATGGCAAAGGCGATTCGCCATGAGGGCCAGATCGTGAAGGTACTGGGCTTCATCATGGACATCACCGAACGTCGGCAATTGGAGCAGCTTAACCGGGCCGCCGCACTCTACAGCCGCACGCTGCTTGAGGCGAGCCTTGACCCGCTGGTGACCATCAACGCCCAAGGCAAAATCACCGATGCCAACCGGGCCACCGAACTGGCCACCGGGGTCAGCCGCGACAAATTGATCGCAACCGATTTTGCCGACTATTTCACAAGCCCCGACAAGGCACGCGCTGGCTACCTGAAGGCGTTCTCGCAAGGGTTTGTCATCAACTACCCGCTGGCCATTCAACATCTGTCAGGAAGAATCACCGAGGTGATCTACAACGCCAGCGTTTACCGTGCCGAAGATGGCAGCATTCAAGGTGTCTTTGCCGCCGCCCGCGACATCACCGAGCTGAAAAAAATGGAGGAAGAAGTCCGCCAACTGGCCTTCTTTGACCCACTCACCATGCTGCCCAACCGGCGTATGTTCGCGGACCGCTTGAGTCAGGCAATGGTGGCGAGTCAGCGCAATGGCAGCTTTGGTGCCTTGATGTACCTTGATCTGGACAATTTCAAACCGGTCAATGACCATTTCGGTCATGCCGCAGGCGACCTGTTATTGGTCGAAGTGGCGGTGCGATTGACAGGCTGTGTGCGTGCCGTCGATACCGTAGGCCGTACCGGTGGCGACGAGTTTGTGGTGATCCTCGGTGCCCTGAGCGCCATTCTGTCCGAAGCCACGGCAGAGGCCAGCCAGATCGCCGAAAAAATTCGGGCAGTGCTTGCACAACCCTATTTTTTGGTGCTGCCGCAGCAGGGCGGCAAAGCCGAACAGGTCGAACACGTCTGCACGGCCAGCATTGGTGTCACCATGTTCATGGGCTTTGAGGCCAGCCAGGACGGCCTCATGCAAAGGGGTGATACCGCCATGTTCCTGGCCAAAGAAGCTGGCGGCAACCGGGTTTTGTTCCACCAGCCGCGCGTCTGACAGTGGCCCGACAGGGCAGGTCACGCTGACCTGGACCAGTCCTTCGTCTTTTGGGCCGGAACGTCTCAGGCAGGCATGGTCAGCAGCGCAGCCAGTCG
This sequence comes from Rhodoferax sp., assembly GCA_035368905.1. Classification (GTDB taxonomy): domain Bacteria; phylum Pseudomonadota; class Gammaproteobacteria; order Burkholderiales; family Burkholderiaceae_C; genus Rhodoferax. The sequence continues at coordinate 1,681 of DAOSLL010000097.1, read as the reverse complement.
TGGCAACGCGGCTTGCGCGTTGCGGGTGGTGGTAGCGGCCAGGTCTTCCACCCGGATGCCTCTGAGTGCCGCCAGTTCAGCGCCTATGCGCGGCAACTCGGCAGGCGAATTGACAGATTGAACCGCGCCAGCAGCACGCTGCGCCATGGTTTTGTAAAGCCAGCGTGGTGGCATGTCGGGTGCGTCGGTTTCCAGCACCACCACATCGGGCGGCAGTTCAGTCGCCAGGCGGCGCAACTGCAGCGCCCGTTCATAAGTGAAGGCACCACCAAAGCCAAGCTTGAGACCCAAACCGGTGAAAGCCTGTGCCTGACTGAAGCTGCCATTGAAGGCATGCGCAATGCCATGCCAGCGTTCGGCCCGCCCCGCCACTTCGCGCAGGCCGCGCAGTACCTGGTCCACTGCGCGTCGCGAATGCAGCACCACCGGCAGTTCATGCAGACGCGCCAATTTGAGCTGTTCACGGTAAAAGTGCTGCTGGCGTTCACGCAGGGGGCTTTCGCACAGCGCGGGTACAAAGAAGTCCAGCCCGATTTCGCCCACTGCAACCAGGCGCGGATCGTCGTGCTGGCGCTTGAGCGCATCGGCCAATTGGCCGAGTGCCGCGTCATCGGCACCTGCCACATACATCGGGTGAATGCCCAGGCAGTAGCTGCCACCGCCTGCATGGGCCAGCCGTCGCACTGCCTCGAAGTTGCCGACCTGAACTGCAGGCAAGACCCAGTGCACTACATTATCAGTAGCTGCCAGCGCAAGCTGCGCAAGGGCTAGAGGCCCAAACTCTTGTGCATCCAGGTGGCAATGGGTGTCAATCCAGCGCATCACACTGGCGCGCTGCCAGCATGGCTCAGGGCTGCTTGGCCATGAAGGCCACCACTTGCGCGTCCTCTTGCGGAATGTGCTTGGTGGCCCAATCAGTCATCAGGGCGACGATGGCGGGCTTGTTCATGTAGCCCTTGCCCACGTCCATGCTCAGTTCGCTAAGGCGGCGCAACAAGGTGTTGTGGTGCTCCTGATGAAGGGCAAGACCCGGAAAGTTGACCCGGCGCATCAGGACTTCTTCTCGCTCGAAATGCTCGCGCGTGTGCTTGTATAGCAAAATCATCAAGGAGCGCATGCTGCCCAGGCTGTCAGCCGCTATGAATTCATTGGTCAGTTCAAACAAATACTTGTGCTGATCATCCACCTCGGTGTCACCAATTTTGAAACTGTCATTCCATTCGATACTCATAAACTGGTACTCCAACAATAATTGGATTCGACTATACACCGGCAGCCTGGCCCATTCGGCATCTGTAGCAGGCAGGCCGGTACTCTAACCATTGCCTGATTTGACCTGAAGTTAAAAGAAACTACCCAATGCGTGTCATTTTTCACGAAGATTTTCACCAGTCTTTCTACTCCGATGATGAATTTGATAACGGGGCGGCCGAGGGTCGGCTGGTCAACCTGATGGCCACCCTGCGCGATGACGGCCGCTACGAGCTTGCGGTGCCTGCCCCGGCCACCCGGGCTGACTTGTTGCGCGCCCACACCGAAGCCCATATCGCGACCATTGAAGCCAAACCACGCCTGTTTGCCATGGCTTGCCTGGCCGCAGGCGCTGCCATTCTGGCGTCTGACCTGGCTTTGCAAGGGGAACCCAGCTTTGCCTGCCTGCGCCCGCCCGGTCACCACGCCA
>DAOSLL010000096.1:0-9812 GCA_035368905.1 Rhodoferax sp. | reverse complement strand
CCTGGCCAAGAAACCGCCTGAATAACGGGGAGAACTTGGCACTGTCCAGCTGTTAACTGGCTCGCACGCAAAGCAATTCTTTCACTTTCTAAGGAAAACCATCATGAACAAAAATCAAATCAAAGGTACCGCTAAAGACCTCGCTGGCAAAGTTCAAGAGGAAGCCGGGAAATTGGTTGGAAGCAAGGAACAAGAAGCCAAGGGCATTCACAAACAGATTACGGGCAAAGCAGAAAGGAAATTTGGAGATGCCAAGGAAATCGTCAAGGATGCCGTCGACCGCATCTAAAAGCTTCTTGAGGGTTTCAGCGGCACCGGACCACTGCGCAGTGGTGCCTTTGGTGACCACCAACTTCCTATAAATTTTGCTGGCCCCGGTGGGCTGGCCCGATAGAAGGCAATCAAGTTGATGCAAACCGCTATCTGATCGTCCTCAAGCCAGCCATTGGCTTAAAAACAGCAAGGAATTACTACCATGACACAACGTACCGAATACATCGAAAAGATGAAACTTCAACTCGATAAGTTGAATAAAAAAATGAGCGACCTTGAAGCCTCCGCACAGGAAGCAAAAGAGGAAGCCCTGCAAAAATACAAGGATGACATGAGCAAACTGCGTCAACAATCCAAAGTTGCCGTTGCCAAACTAGAAGAGCTCAAAACGGCCAGCGTAGACTCCTGGGAAGGCATGGTCACCGACATGGAAAAAATGCACGATGCCTTCACGCATTCCTTTTTCTCGCTTTTTCAAACTCCCAGTCCCAGCGCCCCTGCGGCCTCTGCCGAAGTAACAGGCAGTGCAAGCGGTCACAAGAAGGTCTGAACCAACTCGGTCTTGTTGGTCGCTTTGTGCACGTTACTGGTGCCGATGGCGGTCAGACATCTGGCATCTTGTTGATGTGAATTTCAGATGCTCCAGACCAGCCATTGGCGGCCGACTGCAAATTGGCTCAAACCGGGTGCTCCCGACTTTGATTCGACTGACAGCTACCGCGCCAGTGCCGACGGTCAACAGCAAAGGTGGAATTGCGCCGCTGAATGACTGCTTTTGCAGTTTCCGACACCTTATGCAAACGTCTGCTTTCGACGAAACTGAAGGTCGGCTTCGGATTTTTCATTGAGTTTCTTGGTATGCCTGCGGGTGTCGGCTTTGGCTCTTTTGCAGCCAACCGTTCGCAACAGCGGACAAGTCCACCCGCGAGATTGGCCTGCGCCTGGCTGTCGGTGCGCTGGAAGGCGAGGTGCTGCTGCAGTTTTTGATAGAAGCGGTGGTGCTGTCGGCGCTGGGCGGTGTGGTCGGGGTGCTGATTGCCACCGGGGCTTCGTATGGCTTGTCTTTGTACATGGCGGTGCCCTATGAGTTTGATGCGGCGATCAACCTGCTGGCGATGGTGTTTTCGGCCGGGAATGGTGTTGTGTTTGGGTACTTTCCAGCGCGGCGCGCGGCCCGCATGGACCCGATTGAGCCACTGCGGCATGAGCGAGTTGGTTGGGTTGGATGGGTGGTCGGGCGGGGGAGCAGACCGCCACCAGTGGCCGCTTAGAGGTAAGTCAGCTTCATGATTTCCGTGACCGATCAGCCGCCGTTCGTGTCGGTCGCCTTGGTGCCCTCTGCCGACATTCAGACTGGCGCTATGCCAGCCCGATACCGGTCATTGAGTCAACCAATTGACGCTCAACGGAATGACGACGGAGCTGTCGCCAGTCATAAATTCTTTGGTTCCTGTCGCAATCACAGGAATCGATCACAGAGATTTTAAGAATCGAGTCAGATCCAGAATTAGCCCAAAGTCTGCAACTGTTGGGCCGCATCTCTCAGGTCGTGGGTGTCGAAACCCTCACTGAAAGCGCCAAGCATCTCCTTAAGTAGCGACCGCCCAGCCTCAAGTTTGCCTTGTTGCTGCCATAAGCTCACCAAGCTGGTGGCGGCGCGCAGCGCCAGTGGCATTGCGTTTTGTTGACGGCAAATGTCCAGCGCCTGGCCGAAACACAGTTCGGCTTCTGCCGCATTGCCAGGTGCAAGTGCCAGCAAACAGACGCCTTTGAGCCGGTGCAACTCGGCCAGGTAATGTGCATCCCCTGTGTTATGCGCATCTGCCAGTGCCTGTGCCACCAGGTCAAGCGCCTTGGCGTGGAGTCTCAGATGAACGTGGGCTTCAATCCGGGACGATAAAAAAACAACCGGTATGCCACCCAGCGCCTGACGCATGGTCGCCACACTGTTGCTGATTTCAGCGATGCCGTCAGCTTGTCCAATCTTGACCCGCGCCCAGCCATGCGTCATCTCGCCACAAGCCAGCCAGAGCTGAAAGTCATGTTGACGTGACAGGGCAATGGCCTCTGCCGCCAAGGCCAGGGCGGCCTCAGGCTGGTTCAGCCAGCGCTGCAACAGGGCGGCAAAACTCAGTGCCTGCCCCAGGTTGTGCGGGTGCGCCAGGGCGCGTGCCTGCGCCAGCATCTGCCGTGAAACTTTCTGGGCTTGATCTGAGAAACCCAGAAAGTACAGCGCACACGACTGGTAGGCCTCGCAGTTCACCACTAGTTCTGCGGCAAACTGGCTTTGCTGCAACTGTCGCTGATCGGGCTGGTACAGCGCAATGGCGTGTTCATCGTGCGCGCGCGCTTGTCCAAAATCGCCGAGCCAGAATGAAGCAATTGCCGCCAGTGTATGGGCCGCCATTTTCTTCAAGGGATCGTCCTGTGCCATCGCCAGCAGTTGCAGTGCCGCTTGCGGCATACCGCGCGAGCTGACGCTGGCGATAGTGCTGACCATCTGCGTCCAGCGGGTCTGAAACAGCTTGGCATTCTGGCCCAGTTGCGCATTTAAAACCGCAATCCGGGCACTCAGGCTCTCTGCTTCCTCGCAACCATAGCCCTTGACTGCATATAAGACGGGGCATAAGCCCAGTAATAACTCGCGTTCGGTGCGTTGGTGCTGCAAGTCGGCTGGTAACTCTGACAACAAGCGCAAGGCCGATCTGAAATGCTCGATGGCTTCGAGGTTGGCCGAGTTAAGTGCGGCCCGCTGCGCTGCGCGCATCCAGTAGCTAATGGCTGTCACGCCGTCACCCCCGGCAGTTAAATGTTGCGCCACCAGTTCCGGGCGTTTCGCGCCAGCGTCGGGAAAATCCGCCACCAAGACCTCCGCAATACGCTGATGCACAGCGATCCGCTGCACTTTTGACTGTGATTGGTAGGCTGCCTGCTGGATCAGTGCGTGTCTGAATTGCCGGGTGTTGACCGAGACTGTGACCACCAAGTCGGCAGCGTGCAGGGCACGCAAGCCATGGGTCAGTGCTTCGGGCGAGTCCAACCACAGCTTTTGCAACACATCCACGTCAAATTCGCGCCCCAAGGTGGCCGCCATTTGGGCCACAGGCTTGGCCGCACCGAGCTGGTCGACCCGCGCGGCCAGCAAATCTTGCAACGTGGCTGGAATGCTGGCGTCGTCGCCAAGCAGTGCCAAGTGCGCCAGCTCTTCGGCAAAAAGGGCCACACCGTCAGCGCGCTGCACAATTTGCCCGAGCGTGGCCGGTGCCAGTTGGTGCGCCAAGCCGTTTACCAATGCCGCCACTTCGCCTTGTGCCAGCGGACCCAATGGCAGCGTGGCGCATTGCGCCTGCGACCAAGACGGCGCAAAGTTAGGCCGGGCGGTAAAAATGACCATCACTGCGCCGCGCAACGGTTGGCTGATCAGCCGACTCAATAACTCGTGGGTCGAGGGGTCAATCCAATGCAGGTCTTCCACAATCAGCAAAGTTGGTAGCTGTGCCGCCAGCGTCTGCAGCATCTCCAGCACCAGGCCCATGGTGCGTTCCTTGGCCTGCTGCGCGGGCAGCGCTGGCACGGTGTCGGCTGCCAGCGGCACATCCAGCAGCCGTGACAGCAGGGCCAGGTCAGCATGCCGCGCCGCTGGGTAGCGTGCATCAAAGTAACGCGACAAAGCCGCGCGCTTTTGCTCAGGCGCATCCTCCGCGCGAAAACCCAAAATGGCCTCAAACATGGCAATCAGCGGGTGAAACGGCGACTGGCTGAATTCTGGAAAACAGTTCAGCTCGCGCAGGGCATGGCGCTCTCTGACCAACTGCTGCTGGAAAACCCGCAGCAGGCGCGACTTTCCAATACCGGCCTCGCCTTGCAGCAACACCGCCTGGCCTTTGCCTTGCGCGGCTAGTTGCCAAAGGGATTGCAAGCGGGCCAGTTCGGCCACGCGCCCGGCAAACGGGCTCAATTGGCGGGCTGCATCAAGCCGGGTTCGGGCTGCACTTTGGTGCTGAACAGTAAACACCTCAAGTGCCGGTCCCTGGCCAGCCAATACCTGGGGGCCTTGGCTGTTGCAGTCAAAATATCCCCCGACCAGGCGCTGGGTAGCAGCACTGATGGCCACTTGATGGGGCGGCGCGCACAGGCGCAAGGCAATCGCCCGGCGGCTGGTTTTACCCACCGAATCGGGCATGGCCGCATCACCGCCAGCAGTGATGATCCAGCCCGTGTGAATGCCCGCCCGTAGCTCAAAACCGGCCTCGGGCTGGCCAGAGGGCACAACCCGGGTCAGCGCCAGCGCTGCCTGCACGGCACGCCGGGCTGAGTCTTCTTGCGCTTGCGGGTAGCCAAAATAAGCCAGCAGCCCGCCACCAAACGTTTGCACCAGATGTCCACCAAACGCCTGAATGATTTCTGCGCAACGCGTTTGCGGTGCCACCAGCAGCGCCAAATCATCTTCCTGGTCATCTGTGCAGGTACTGGTCAATTCACAGTACAACACGGTGACATGTCGGCGATCTGCACCAGACAGCGCAGAGACGCAAACAGCGGCTGGGACTGACCTGGGTGCGCGCTGCTGCCACTCACCCTGACGCACCCGCTCTGCCATTTGTCGGGTCTCCTCACCAGGCAAAACGCCAAGATCCGCTTGCAGGCGCGCACAGCAGGCTTCATATTGGCGCAGGGCTGCACTGTATTGGCTGTTCAATGCATACAAGCGCATCACACGGCGCAGCGCCACCTCGTCCCAGGGTTCCAGCGCGGTGTAGCGCAGGGCAAACTGCAGTGCTTTGGGGTAATCCCCCAGCCGCTCATAACCATTGGATAACTGCTCCAGCAAGGCCAGCGCACGGCGGTGCAAGGTCTCGCGCTGGAGATGCAACCAGTCTTCAAATTCAAGGCAATCAGGAAGCGCGAAGCCAGCCATGAATTCACCGTGGTAAAGCCCGACCAATTGCTCTAGCCGGGTCAGAGAGGTGTCGGCCGTGATGTGGGCGGTGAAAGCCAGCACATCCAACGCCAAACGGCCCTGCGGGTTGATGCGCAGGCTGTCGCGTTTGACCAGAATGTAGGGTACCTGGGCATCGTCTTGCAGCACCGCGCGCAGATTGGCCAACACCTGGCGCAAGTTGGCGCGCCCGACTGGTGAGCCTGGCCACAACAGCTCGCTCAATGCTTCGCGCGAATGAAGTTGGTCTTCAATGGCCAGGTAGGCCAGCAGGGCGCGGCCCTTTTCGTAGTCGGGTTCAGCGGTGCGGCGCTTAACCAAGGCCATTTGCCAGCCACCGAGAAGGGTCAGGGAAGCACTGTCAGTGGCTTTGCTGAATGACACGACGAGACTTTTTGTGGGTTGTGATGGATGGCAATGGGGAGGATGGTAGCGCAAGGCAAGAGCAGTGCTTCACCTCCGCTCGGAGTAATAAATACTTGATATGGCTGCTATGGTATTGCCGCTATTGCGTTCGTGAGACGCTGGCGCAATAACCTTCCCCTCATTGTGAATCGTCAATGAACCAGCTCACTCACTTCCTGATGTGACGGCGTCCACATGACGGATTGATCGAATCGTTTATTTCTCTAAGAAAGAGTTGCCATGAAGAACCTTGATTCAAATAAGGCCCCTGATTTTCGCGTGATGGGCGACCTAGGGCGGCGGGACTTTTTGAGATACACCGCGGGCACGTTTGCGGTGATGTCCATGGGATCGCTGACTGCTGCCTGCGGAGGGAGCAGCGACGGGGTAACCGTTCAAACTTACCCGATTGATCCGTCCGGTGTCAAAACGACGGTTGATCGGATGCTTTCATTTCCCTATACGCTGGCCGCTGCAGCACCGAAAACAGGTGTCATGCCAAATCCGGCAGACCCGGCGAAAAGTCCTAATGGCGGCCCGGCTCTAACCTGGGACAAGCTGGACCAAGTGGCCGACTACGAAAAACTGGGCTACGGCGCCTGGACGTTTGGCGCGGGGTTGCCGATCGATCCGCGAACCGATGTCATGGCCGATCCGACTGGCTATTTGGCAAAAGTGAAGGCCAAGCAGGTGGTCCCGACAACCAAATTGCTGAATTTCTTTGCCATGACGGATATTCATATCACCGACAAGGAAGCACCCAACCAGTTGATCGCCCTGCAGAAAGGCGATCCGGGCTTCTCGGGAAACAACACCTCGATCTACTCGCCGATCATGTTGTCCACCACGCATGTGCTGGATGCGGCCATTCAGACAGCCAACGTCTTGCACAAGACAAAGCCGTTTGATTTCTTTATCTCGCTGGGAGACGCGTGCAACAGCACCTTGTACAACGAGCTCCGGTGGTATATCGATGTGATTGATGGCAAGCTGATTAAGCCAAGCTCGGGTGCCCATCTGGGTGCTGATACCATTGACTATCAGAAGCCATTCCAGGCAGTTGGGCTTGATAAATCGATTCCGTTCTATCAGACCATGGGCAACCATGATCACTTCTTTATTGGTTCGTTCCCGGTTTATGAAAGCGGCATTGCCCCGTCTTTCATCAGCGATACCGTCTGGTCGGTGCCCTATTTTCTGGAGCCTGATCCAACGACCTTTCCGGCGATGTTCAGCGTGAACAAAATGAAGAACGACACCCCGAGGTACTACGGTGGGGTGATCGACGGCGCAACACCCTATGGCACGGTGGTTTACTCGGGGTCTGTGGCGAGCTACACGACTGCGCCCAAGGTTGCGGCTGATCCCGACCGCCGTTCGTTGCATAGAACCGAATGGATCCAGGAGTTTTTCACGACCTCTACCGCGCCAGTGGGTCATGGTTTCAACCTGGTTTCATCCAACCCCAATTTCAATTTGGTGCCGACCAGTGAAAGAGCTGGTTTTGCCTGTTACAGTTTTTTGCCGAAGTCAACGGTGCCGCTCAAGGTCATCGTACTTGACGACACGCAGCGCGAAGATGACGGCTCAATTGACATTCATGGCCATGGTTTTCTGGATGCAACGCGTTGGGCGTGGCTGCAAAAGGAGCTGGCAGACGGTCAGGCTGCCAATCAGCTCATGATCATCGCGGCCCATATTCCGATTGCCGTTGTCAATATTGCGGGCGAGACCGAATGGTGGCTTGGCGGCAGAAAAGATGATCCAACAAAGCTGCTTGGTGACAACTCAACGACAGTGCAGAACGCGGTCGATCTGGCAGGCTTGGTAACAGCACTGCAAAACACGCCGAACCTGCTGATGTGGATTGCCGGGCATCGCCATCTCAATACTGTCAAAGCTTTTGTGTCGCCTGATCGTATCAACGCACCTGAGAAAGGATTTTGGCAAGTTGAGACCTCGTCACTGCATGATTGGCCACAACAATTCCGCACCTTTGAGATATTTATCAACAGCGACTACAGCGTGTCGATCGACGTGGTCAACGTTGATCCGGCAGTGGCCGAAGGCACACCTGCAGCCAAATCGAGAAAGTATGCGATTGCGGCACAACAGATTGTTCAAAACAATGTCACACCGAACAGCAGTAACTATGATTTGCAGCCGGGTACGACAATCCCGCTGCCCAGCATGGACCCGTCCAGGAAACAGGATTCGACCCCGGACCCGACCATTCGGTACGGCGACCTGTCCAATCTGGGCGTGCCCTATACCGCGTCCTACAACGCCCAACTTTTCAAACAGTTGACTCCGAAGATGGTGGCGGTATTGCAATCCAAGTTCCCGCTTTAGGCCGAAGTGTCTGCCAACGAGCATGCCTGATGGGAAGCCTGTGGGGGTACAGCCATGAAGGTGTTTGACGTTGAAGGCATGAGCTTTCCCAGTAATCAAAAGTAGCAAGATAAGAAAGGAAGCGGGAACCAAGGGGCGTGTCTCACACGCAGTGCTATCCCTCCCCATGCAAAGTTGTGGGGTTTCTCGCATATAGAAATGAAGTTGACTTTCGCAGGTGTGTTACTTAGCACACTACTCATCTCCCCATTGATCGGTTGTGGCGGCTCGTCGGGCAGCGATGCGCCCGCGCCGTTAAGCAGTCAAAACATCAATCTGATCTTTGTGCTCAGCCCCGACTTGACCTATGGCGCCAGTGGTGATGTCAATCCGATTACCGCCAACCTGACAAATCAGGGGTTAAACCGTTCGCTCAAGATGGCCACGTATCTGAAAACGCAGGTGCTGGGCAACCAGAACGTCACCGGCATCTATGCCGTTGCGCCGATGACGCACCTGCAAACCGCCAATAACTTGCCCGACATGGCTTCGTTAAGCGCGATTCAGCAATTCGCCATGCTCAACCAGATCACGTTGCCCGCAGGCGCGGCGCAACCCGCCAACAGCTTTCCCATCAATGTCAGTTATGCCGCAGGAATGGTACTGCCCGCCGGTGTGGCCGAGCCGTATGCGGGGCTGCTACCTTGTCCGGCCTGCCAGGGTCTCGATTTCAGCAACTCGGGCGGCAACAACGATGCGCTGGTGGCCCGCATCGTGAAAGCAAAAACCACTGGTTTCCACGTCTTCTCGGCCCCTTGGGAGACGGCCAGTGCCATGCTGGCCAATATCAACAAGCTGTACGGCTCCAGCCTCACGATGCCGTCCGGCTACGTCGGCCCCAACCTGGTTTATGCGGTGTCGATCACGCCCTCCGGCAGTGCCAGTCTGGTAACCTACGACAGCCACCTGACCCCTGCAACTACCGCTCCAGTGCTACCGGCCACACTGCCCCAAACGGCTTGCACAGCGCAGTCGCAGAAGTTCAGTTTCAGTATCACTGCTGGCCAGCCGTTCAGTCAAACGCTCAACGGTACCACGACGACTGGCACCACCCCTGCTGTCTTGCCAGCGGGTATCAGCACCAACCAGACGGTTTACATGATTCGCCATGCCGAGGCGCATCCGACATCCACTTTCGATGACGGCAACTTTGTCGCGGCCGGTCAATGGCGTGCGCTCGGCTTGGCCGATGCACTGCGCGGCAAGATCAACCCGGACATGGTGATGTCGATTGATCCGGCGCAAGTGGCCGGCATACCAAACAACCCAAGCATGTACTCGTATGTCAGAACTGACATGACAGTCGAACCTTACGCGATCGCCAACAACCTGCCGTTCTATCTGGTGGCCAGCTTCAGCCTCATGGACATTGATTACACCAACCTTCCTGCCAGTCTTTCTACTAGCCAATCTGTCATCAATGCCACCAATTATCTATTCATGGGAGGCAACTACGCCAACAAGAAAATACTGCTGGCCTGGGAGCATGACCACTTGCCCCCCACCCTCAATGACTTGCTCAGTCGCTACTTCCCCAAGGGTGGTGCCCCGTTGTTTTCCAACACCTTTTGGCCAGGTACCGACTACGACACGATCTGGACAGTGAAACTCGACGCGCAGGGCAATTTGACGGCCGACAACTCGTTATGTGAGGGCATTGACTCTGCCAAGCTGCCACCAAACGCACCACAGTTTTGATCGCGTGGATACATGCTTGCCAAAGCAATGACCGTTATAAAGCATCCGCACTTAGGCGCTATGCGCATCAAACTTACCAACATGTTGTCGATCTTTGCCGACAGTC
>DAOSLL010000095.1:0-9835 GCA_035368905.1 Rhodoferax sp. | reverse complement strand
AACCAAGCAGCGAAGTAATCCAGGTGACAGGCATGTACTTGCGCAAACCACCCATCCATCGGATGTCCTGATTGTGATGAACGCCCATGATGACCGACCCTGCTGCCAGAAACAGCAAGGCCTTGAAGAACGCATGTGTCATCAGGTGAAAGACAGCCACAGAGTACGCTGAGGCACCAAGCGCGACGGTCATATAACCAAGCTGCGATAACGTTGAGTAAGCTACAACACGTTTAATGTCATTTTGGATGATGCCCAAAAAGCCCATAAACAAAGCCGTAATACCGCCAATGACGAGAATGAAATTAAGGGCAGCATCACTCAACTCGAACAAGGGCGACATTCTGGCGACCATAAAGATCCCGGCAGTCACCATGGTTGCAGCGTGAATTAAGGCCGAAATCGGCGTTGGACCTTCCATTGAATCCGGCAACCACACATGCAGAGGAAACTGAGCCGACTTGCCCATTGCACCGATGAACAAACAAATGCAAATAACGGTGACGAGCAGCCAATCAGTGCCCGGCAAGGTCAATTTGGATATTTCGACGGACTTGGCGAAAACTTCGGAGTAATTGAGCGAGCCAGTGTAGGCAACCAACAATCCAATACCCAAGATGAAGCCAAAATCACCAACTCGATTCACCAAGAAGGCCTTCATGTTGGCAAAAATGGCGGAGGGTTTGTTGAACCAAAAGCCAATCAACAAATATGAAACCAGACCGACCGCCTCCCAGCCAAAAAACAATTGAAGCATGTTGTTGCTCATTACCAGCATCAACATGGAAAAGGTAAAAAGTGAAATGAATGCAAAGAACCGGTTATAACCTTCGTCCTCTTCCATGTAGCCAACGGTATAGATGTGAACCATCAGTGAGACAAAGCTCACGACACACATCATCATCGCACTCAATCCATCCACCAGAAATCCGATTTCCATTTTCAGTCCACCAAGCACCATCCAGGTGTAAATGGTTTCGTTGAAGCGCGCGCCATCGATGGCTACGCTCTTCAGGACACCAGCCGACAAAACGAAAGAAATCAGCACACCAAGAATGGCAAGCGTGTGCGACAAACGCCTGCCAATAACATTTCCACCAAATTTGGTACCCCAAACGCCGGCGGCGATCGCGCCGATCAGGGGGGCCAGCGGAATCGCAAGCAGTGTGGATACAGAAAGGGTTTGACTCATTTTTACTACCCTTTCAACGAATCAAGTTCGTCAACACTTATATTCGACTTGCTGCGAAATAGCAGGACCAGAATGGCCAAGCCAATTGCTGCCTCGGCGGCCGCGACAGTTAGAACAAAAAAAACAAATATCTGCCCGTTTAAGTCCCCAAGGTAATAGGAAAACGCGACAAAGTTTGTATTTACCGCAAGCAGCATTAGTTCGATTGCCATCATCAAAACAATCAAATTTCTCCGATTTAGAAAAATGCCAATCACGGAAAGTGCAAAAAGAATTGCACCCAAAGACAAAAAATGGCCCAGTGTCAGCGTCATACCTTGCTCCCTGCAGAAGGTGCGTCCGGCTCAGTCAGAGGCAACGCTGGCTTGGTGGCAACCACTTTAACGACAGTCATACGGTCACGGGACTTGACTTGCACCTGATTGGCAGCGTTTATCGCTTTGCTTTCTTTGCGATGGCGCAAGGTTAGCGCTATCGCCGAAATCATGGCAACCAAAAGCAAAGCTGCAGCGACCTCCAGCGGATACAGATACTCGGTGTACATGAGTTTCCCGAGTTCTCGCGTATTGGAAACCGCAATGCCGACACTCGCGAGTGAATTTGCAGCATGAGGATCAGCGCTGACTCGAAACCCCCCCATCAGAACAGCAGACATTTCCAGACTGATGAATATGCCTACCACGGCTGCCAGGGGAAAGTGCTTCCAGAAGCCAATCCGCAGGCTCTCAATATTCACATCAAGCATCATCACGACAAAAAGAAAAAGCACCATAACGGCACCCACATACACCAAAACCAGGGAAAGAGACAAAAACTCTGCCTTTAACAACATCCAGATCATGGATGCCTGAAAAAAAGTAAGGACAAGATACAAAACCGCATAAACAGGATTACGTGCAGTGATCACTCGAAATGCTGCAAACAACAGCACCACTGAAAAAAAATAAAAAAGACCGGTCGTTACACTCATGATTCAAATTCCTACTTGCGATGAATCAGCGGTATCTGGCATCAGCCATTTTATTAGCCGCAATTTCCGGCTCAAACCTATCACCGACTGCCAATAACATTTCTTTGGTGAAATACAAGTCTCCGCGCTGTTCGCCGTGATACTCGAGAATATTTGTTTCGACAATCGAATCCACGGGACAACTCTCTTCGCAAAAACCACAAAAAATACACTTAGTTAAGTCGATGTCATAACGCGAAGTACGACGCGAACCATCCGCACGAATTTCCGACTCAATAGTGATGGCCATCGCCGGACATACAGCCTCGCACAGTTTGCAGGCAATACAACGCTCCTCTCCATTGTCATAACGACGCAACGCATGCAGGCCGCGAAAGCGGGGAGACAAAGGTGTTTTTTCCTCTGGATACTCTAGCGTAATTTTGCTTCGAAATGCATACTTGCCGGTCAGCCGCATTCCTTTTAGCAGTTCAACAAGAAAGAAACTCGACAGAAAATCTTTCAGCGAAAAGACGCTCACAGAGCAATTTTCACCAGAATTTGAAGTTGGGGTAATCATAGTAGCTCGAATTACTTCCAAATGTTCCATGGGGTCTGCATCCAAGCTCCAATGACCACTAGCCACACCAAGGTCACGGGTATAAAAATCTTCCAACCCAAGCGCATGATTTGGTCATAACGGAAACGTGGAAAAGTCACCCGTACCCATATAAAAAGCGTCATCATCCCGAAGGTTTTAATGCCAAGCCAGATCCAGCCTGGTATCCAATTAAAAAACACACTGTCAACAGGCGACAACCAACCACCCAGAAACATGATGGTTGCCAATATGGAAATTAACCAAATACTCGCATATTCAGCCATCTGGAACATGGCCCACGACATGCCTGAATATTCGACCATATGCCCAGCGACAATCTCAGACTCTCCCTCAATCACGTCAAAGGGGGTTCTGTTGGTTTCCGCTAAGCCCGACACAAAATACACTACAAAGACAGGCAACAACGGCAGCCAGTTCCAAGAGAGAAAGGATAGACCCATTTGCGCGAAATACCCTTTTCCCTGACCCATTACTATGTCCGACAGATTCAAACTTGCAGACACCATCAACACGATCAATAGGCAAAATCCCATGGCAATTTCGTAGCTCACCATCTGAGCAGAAGCGCGCAGGGCTCCAAGAAAGGCATATTTGGAGTTCGACGACCAACCAGAGACGATGACACCATAGATCTCCATTGATGTGATCGCCATCAAAAACAATAGTCCGGCGTTCAGATTTGCAGCAGCGATCTCAGGGCCAAACGGAATCACTGCCCAAGCAGCGAGCGCCGGCGCAACGGTTAACACTGGGCCCAGGTAAAAGAGAAACTTGTCAGACGCTGTCGGCCGCACGATCTCCTTGGTCATCAGCTTGAGTGCATCGGCAATCGGCTGCAGCAGACCCCACGGACCAACTCGATTCGGCCCAAGTCGAATTTGCACCCAACCCAGAAGTTTGCGCTCCCACAAGGTGGCGTATGTGACAGCAGTCAACACCAGCATCAAAACCAAAACGACCTTAATCAGCGCCCATATCGTCGGCCACGCGAGGCCTGTCCACCATCCCGCGCCGACAAGTCCCTGACCAAATGTGAAAATGCTCTCGATCATGCTGTCACCTCCAAGGTATCAGCCACTCTGGCATCTGCAGTGAGCTGCAGTGAAGGGGAGCGGCGCACAATGCCGTCAAGCTGATATATGGTCGCCACACAGGGTTCAAGCTGTGACACCTGACCAACGGATACCACTCCACATTCATTGCTGAGGCGACTTGCAGGGACCCGTGCTGGCACAATCCCAGCATTGTCGGCATGCAAGTGAAGCAGCACATCCTGCGCGGAATCAAAATCAAATCCTGGCAGGTTAAGGATATTGGCCAGTGCTCTGATCACTTTCCACCCCGGTCTTGCTTCACCCAGCGGCTTGACCACGGCATGAAAACTCTGTATCAACCCTTCCGCATTGACAAAAGTCCCGGGTGTTTCAGTAAATGGCGCAATCGGCAGCAGCACATCGCTGATTTCCAGATTTGCCTTGAATGGGCTCAAGGTAACAACCATCTCGCATTGTTTAAGCCCCTGCACGGCGGCTTCTCCGTTCGCGGCGTCAAACTGCGGCTCTGTATTGAGTAAAAGCGTTGCCCTAAGCGCGCCAGCCAACATTTGGCCTGCATTGAATCCAACTGGACCAGGCAACGCACCAACCAGTTGTGCACCCACAGTATTGGCAGCCTCAGTAAGGTACCCGACAGATGCGCCAGTTTGCGCACCAATCCAAAGTGACAGAGCCAACAAGTCATCCGCCTGACTATGGTGCGCCGCAGCATTGCCCAGCAGCACTGCTTTACGCTCACCGCTCAAAAGAGAATCTGCAATAGCCGTTGCAACATCAGTTGCCTGACCACTCTGTGGCGCAGGCACATTTTTCGCATGCGCAATGGCGGCTGCAATATTTGCCAAGGCACGCACCCAGCCTGATGCCGGAACAATGTCGACCGGACCCAGTGTCATCGCCCAATCCATCGGACGGGCACTTAGTGCCGTCACGACACAGCCGCCCCTGACGGCCTGCCGAATGCGCTGGGCAAACAACGGGTGGTCCTTACGAAGATTGGAGCCCACCACCAGCACGCGCTGCAAATGGGACAAATCAGCGATTGTCATCCCGAGATACCTGGCACCTTTGGGTTCAGTCTCAAACGCGGCATTGCGAAGTCGGTAATCAATGTTCTGGCTACCGAGACCGCGGACCAGAGCACCTGCGAGATACAACTCTTCCAGGGTGCTGTGCGGACTGACCAGTGCCCCAACTGCTTCGGCCCCGTGCGCCCTCTTAATGCTTTGCAGGCCATGCGCCACATATTCCAGCGCAATCTTCCAGTCCACAGCCTTCCATTCGCCGCCCTGCTTCAACATGGGCGTGGTTAGACGCTCATCACCGTTCAACGCCTCGTACGAGAAGCGGTCACGGTCAGCAATCCAGCACTCATTGACAGTTTCATTTTCCAGCGGAACAACACGCATGACTTTGTTGTTCTTGACCTGAACAATCAAATTTGCACCTGTGGAGTCATGCGGGCTCACCGACTTGCGGCGTGCCAGTTCCCAAGTCCGTGCGCTATAGCGAAACGGTTTGCTGGTGAGCGCGCCAACAGGACAAATATCGATCATGTTGCCGGACAACTCGGAATCAATAGACCTTCCCTCAAAAGTTTCGATCTCTGCATGTTCACCGCGATGTGACATGCCCAACTCCATGACGCCAGCAATTTCCTGCCCGAACCGAACACAGCGAGTGCAATGGATGCAACGGCTCATTTCCTCCATGGAAATCAGTGGCCCTACATCCTTATGAAAAACCACACGCTTTTCCTCTTCGTAGCGTGAAGAAGTTCCACCGTAGCCGACCGCAAGGTCCTGCAACTGACATTCACCACCCTGATCACAAATCGGACAATCCAGAGGGTGATTGATCAGCAAAAACTCCATCACTGACTTCTGGGCCTTCACAGCCTTTTCGGTCTTGGTGTGAACCACCATGCCCTGCGTAACAGGTGTCGCGCAGGCTGGCATGGGTTTGGGCATCTTTTCAACATCCACCAGACACATGCGGCAACTGGCTGCAATGCTTAGCTTCTTGTGGTAACAGAAATGGGGGATATAGGTTCCTGCCTTTTCTGCGGCATGCATGATCATGCTGCCTTGCTCAATATCCACCTTGTTGCCGTCGAGTTCAATTTCAATCATCTTGTCACTCGCTCAAACGTAAGCCGGGACCATGCAGGTCTTGTGCTCAACGTGGTACTCAAATTCGGGTCTGAAATGTTTCAACATGGCCCGCACCGGCATGGCTGCCGCGTCACCCAGCGCGCAAATCGTGCGCCCCTGAATATCCCCCGCAACACTGTCAAGCAAATCCATGTCGCTGGCGCGACCCTGCCCGCTTTCTATGCGGTCCACCAAGCGCCAAAGCCAGCCAGTGCCTTCCCGACAGGGCGTGCATTGGCCGCAGGACTCATGCATGTAAAAGTAACTCAGACGTTGCAGGCTCTTGACCATGCAACGGCTATCGTCCAAGACGATTACCGCGCCAGAGCCCAGCATCGAGCCCGCCTTGGCGATCGAGTCGTAATCCATCGTGCATTCCATCATGATGGCTGCTGGCAGAACAGGCGATGACGAACCACCAGGGATAACCGCCTTGAGCTTGCGACTGGCGCGAACGCCACCTGCAAGCTCCAACACCTTGGCAAAAGGTGTGCCCATGGGTACTTCAAAATTGCCGGGACGTTCAACATCACCACTGACTGAATAAATCTTGGTGCCACCGTTGTTGGGTTTTCCACAAGCCACATACGCTGCGCCACCATTGCGAATAATCCAGGGAACAGCAGCAAATGTCTCAGTATTATTGATCGTCGTGGGCTTTCCATAAAGCCCGAAGCTAGCCGGAAATGGCGGTTTGAAACGAGGCTGGCCCTTCTTGCCCTCCAGTGACTCCAACAGCGCCGTTTCTTCCCCGCAGATGTAGGCACCGAATCCATGCGCAGCATGCAACTGAAAGCAGAAACTGCTGCCCAGAATGTTGTCACCCAGGAGACCTGCCGCGCGAGCCTCTTCCAATGCCTCTTCAAAACGGTCGTAGGTTGAAAAGATCTCACCATGGATATAGTTGTAACCTACCGCAGTCCCCATTGCGTACGCGGCGATGGCCATGCCTTCAATCACGATATGCGGATTGAATTCCAGAATCTCACGGTCTTTACAAGTACCAGGTTCACCTTCGTCAGAGTTGCAGACCAAGTACTTGTGTCCGGGAAACTGACGCGGCATGAAACTCCATTTCAACCCGGTTGGGAACCCCGCACCGCCACGCCCGCGCAAGGCAGATTCTTTAACCGTGGCAATCACTTGGTCCTGCGTCATGCCAGCGCTACCGTCTTTGCCGAGAATCTTGCGAAGTGCCTGATAACCTCCCCGCCCTTCATAGTCCTTCAGTCGCCAGTTGGAACCATTGAGTTCGGCAAGAATTTGCGGCTCAATATGCCGACCGTGAAAGCAGGTTTCTATGCCTGCGGAGCGAAACTGTGAAAGAATTTGCTGCGCCTTCATCATTGATCTCCCGCCGCACGCAAACCATCCACCAACTGATCCAGCTTTTCGGTTGTCATAAAGCTGCACATTGAACGGTCATTCACCAGAATCACCGGTGAATCCGCGCAGGCTCCCAAACATTCGCTTTGTTGCAGCGTAAACAGACCATCTGGAGTCGTTTCACCCATTGCAATGCCGAGCTTCTTTTCCAGATATTTCAGGGCATTGACACCATCGCGCAACTGGCATGGCAAATTAGTGCAAACATTGAGCTTGAATCTGCCAACAGGGTGCTGGTTGTACATGTTGTAGAAGGTAGTCACCTCGTGGACAGCCATCACTGGCATCTCCAGATACTGCGCAATCTCGATTTCCACCTCTTCACTGACATAGCCAACTTCTTGCTGCGCAATGGCCAAACAAGCCATCACAGCAGACTGCTTTTGACCCACAGGGTATTTGGCAACTTCGCGGGCGAAGCGCGTTTTGGATTCTTCAGAAATCATCGATCCACTTCCCCAAACACAATATCCATGGTTCCAATAATGGCAACAGCATCCGCAATCATGTGGCCCTTACCCATTTCATCGAGCGCAGCCAGATGCACAAAAGCAGGAGGCCGAATCTTCATGCGGTAAGGCTTGTTGGCACCATCACTGATGATGTAAATGCCAAACTCACCCTTGGGATGCTCAATTGCGGCATAAGTCTCGCCCTCAGGGACGCAAAATCCTTCAGTAAACAACTTGAAATGGTGAATCAGATCTTCCATGTTGGACTTCATGGATTCACGATCAGGCGGTGCAACTTTGCGGTTACTGGTGATCACCGGGCCAGGATTGACCCGCAACCAATCGACACACTGCTTGACGATGCGGTTGGACTGCTTCATCTCTTCCATGCGCACCAGATAGCGGTCATAGGTATCGCCAGTCTTGCCAACCGGAATGTCAAAGTCGAGCCTGTCATAAACCTCATAAGGCTGCGATTTGCGCAAATCCCAGGCGAAACCCGAACCCCGCAACATCGGTCCCGAAAAACCAAGATTCAATGCCCGTTCCGGTGTCACCACCCCAATACCCACAGTACGCTGCTTCCAGATGCGGTTATCCGTCAGCAGGGTGTGGTATTCACCCAGATAGGTCGGGAATCGCTGCGTAAAGTCATCAATGAAATCAAGCAGGCTTCCGCTACGGTTGCGATTGAGCGCCTCGGTCGACTTGGCACTGCGAATCTTGTTGGGTGCATGGCGCGGCATCGTGTCTGGCAAGTCACGATAGACACCACCTGGGCGCAAGTAGGCTGCATGCATGCGGGCCCCACTAACCGCCTCGTACATGTCAAGAAGGTCTTCACGTTCCCGAAACGCAAACAACATGACAGTCATTGCACCGCAGTCAATGGCGTGCGCCCCGACCCACAACAAATGGTTCAGTAAGCGCGTGATCTCGGCAAACATGACCCGGATGTACTGGGCGCGCAGAGGCACGTCCAAGCCCAGCATTTTTTCGATGGCAAGACAATAGGCCTGCTCATTACACATCATCGACATGTAGTCCAGCCGGTCCATATAAGGCAACGTCTGCAAATATGTCTTGCTCTCGGCAAGTTTCTCTGTGGCACGATGCAGCAAACCAATATGCGGGTCAGCGCGCTGAATCACCTCGCCATCGAGTTCCAGCACCAAACGCAAAACACCGTGCGCTGCGGGGTGCTGCGGCCCGAAGTTGAGTGTGTAATTCTTTATTTCAGCCATAACTCAAACTGCCTTTTGCAAGCTCCCGTAGTTTTCCTCACGGATGACCCGCGGGGTAATTTCGCGTGGCTCAATCGTGACAGGCTGATACACCACACGTTTTTGCTCCGCGTCATAACGCATCTCGACGTGACCGGATAACGGAAAATCCTTGCGAAACGGATGACCGATAAAACCATAATCGGTCAGGATGCGCCGCAGATCGTCGTGACCTTCAAACACGATGCCATACAAGTCAAATGCTTCGCGCTCAAACCAGTTCGCCGAACTCCACACATCCGTCACACTTGAAATCACAGGCGCAGAGTCGTCAGGAACAAACACTTTCAATCGAAGGCGCTGATTCAGGCTAACAGACAACAAGTGAAGCACAACACAAAACCGCAAACCACTTGAAGTGCCAGAGGGATACTCAGAATAATCCACACCGCACAAGTCCATCATCTGCTCGAACCGGCAAGCGGGGTTGTCACGAAGCGCAACAGCCGCAGCCCGGTAGTCCTCCGCTGAAACGACCACAGTCACCTGATCAAAATCAATTGAAACATGCATGCACATCGGACCAAGGGCCGCCTCGACAGCGGTTTGGATGTCTTCAGGTCGAATGGAAAATGTTGTCATGCTGTAGCCTTCAAACCCGCGCGATGGTTTGCGTGCGACGGATTTTGCGTTGCAGTTGCAATATGCCATAAATCAGCGCCTCAGCAGTAGGAGGACAGCCTGGTACATAAACATCGACCGGAACAATGCGATCACAACCCCGCACCACGGAATAACTGTAA
>DAOSLL010000094.1:0-9860 GCA_035368905.1 Rhodoferax sp. | reverse complement strand
CCCGGCCTTTGAGGACGTGCGCGCGCGACTGGTCGGGGATATCGTCACGATTCAAATCGTTGAAAAAGTCTCTGCCAGCCAGGTCTCAAGTTCAACCGCCAACCGCACATCCTCAGGTTCCGCCAGCATCAGCGCGTTTCCCCTGATCTCGGCAGCCGATCTGGCACGCTTGAATGCTGGCATCGGCACCGACTCAAAAAGTGATTTCTCTGGCAAGGGCGGCACAGAGAGTGCCAATACCTTTTATGGCACCATCACGACAACTGTCGTGGAGGTGTTGCCCAATGGTCATCTGGTGGTGGCAGGCGACAAGCAGATCGGCATCAACCAGAACGTCGATGTCATGCGTTTTTCTGGCACCGTTGACCCGCGCCTGATTCAACCCGGCAACTTGATCAACTCAAACCAGGTCGCCAACGCCCGGATGGAATCCAAAGGTCGCGGCGCACAAGCTGAAGCACAAACAGTTGGCTGGTTAACACGGTTCTTTTTCAACGCTTTACCCTTCTAAAGTTGCGCAGAATCGTGCCGAAGGGTCTCAAAACATGCACGCCACTGCCAACACACACATCACAACATCATCGACCCGCTATGCCACTGCGGTGCTGTCGGTGTTGCTGGTTTTTCTTGCCAGCCTGGGGCTTGCCGGAAATGCGCAGGCAGCCCGCATCAAGGAAGTGGCGGCAGTAGAAGGCGTGCGCAGCAATCAGCTTACCGGCTTCGGGCTGGTGGTGGGGCTGGACGGCACCGGTGACCAAACCACCCAGATGCCATACACATCGCAAGGCATCAGCAACTATTTGCAGCAGCTTGGCATCACGCTGACGAGCGATGCCGTTTCAAAATTGCAGCTCAAGAACGTTGCCGCCGTACTTGTCACGGCCCAATTGCCCGCTTTTGCCCGTCCTGGGCAGGCCATCGATGTCAATGTGTCGTCGGTGGGCAACGCCAAGTCGCTCAAGGGTGGCATGCTGATTTCGACACCGCTCAAAGGCGCTGACGGCGAGATCTATGCCGTTGCCCAGGGCAATCTGGTGGTTGCCGGCGCCGGTGCTGCCGCTGGCGGCAGCAAGGTGCAGGTGAACCACCTGAGCGCCGGTCGCATCCCCAACGGAGCGCAGGTCGAACGTGTCGTGGCCACCCCCTTGCAAGAAGGTGCCAGCATCACGCTCGGGCTGGAAGCTTCGGACTTTCAAACCGCGCGGCGCGTCGCGCAAGCCATCAACACCAAATTTGGTGCCGGATCAGCGAAAGCAATGGACGGGCGCACCATCCGCGTCAAGGCCCCGGTTGAGCCCGATGCCCGCGTCACCTTTATGGCAGAACTGGAAGAGTTGCAGCTTGAGTCGTCGGTGCCATCGGCCAAGGTGGTGATCAACTCGCGTACCGGCTCGATCGTGATGAACCAGTCTGTGAGTCTGGGAGCCTGCGCGGTGGCTCACGGCAACCTGTCCATCAGCATCAGCACCACACCGAGCGTCAGCCAGCCCAATGCGCTGTCTGGCGGACAAACCACGGTGACTGAAAAGTCCGACATCCAGATCAAGGCCGAGCCAGGCATGCTGATTCAGTTGCCAGCATCGCCCCAACTCTCGGAAGTCGTGCGGGCGCTGAATTCGCTCGGTGCCACGCCACAGGACCTGCTGGCGATTTTGCAGGCGATCAAGGCCGCCGGCGCACTCAACGCGGAACTGGAGGTGATCTGATGAGCCTGAATCCAGTCAGCACTGCGGCCAACGCACTGGCTGCCGATGCCAGCTCGCTGGGTCGGCTAAAAATGCAGGCCGGGCAAGGCACGCCCGAGGCCATCAAGGAAACTGCCAAGCAGTTCGAGTCGCTGTTCATGCGTGAACTGATCAAAAGCATGCGCCAGGCCACCATGAAGTCCGGCCTGCTCGACAACCCTGGCAGCGACCTCGGCACTGACCTGCTGGACCAACAGTTTGCCGTGCAGATGTCGGGCAAACCCGGCGGCTTGTCGGATCTGATTGCAGCCCAGTTGTCGCGCCAGATGGGTGTTGCCAATGCGCAGTCCACCGGCGCTGGCACCACCACCGGTCAAGCCACGCTGCCCTTGAGCAGCTTGCAAAAGGCCTCGTCGCTGTCCGTTTATGGCAAAAACGCCGTGAAACCGACCACCAGTCAAAGCAACTTTGTCGAAAAGCACACCGAGGCGGCAATCCGGATCGAGAAAGAATCGGGCATTCCGGCGAGCTACATGGTGGGCCAGGCCGGCCATGAAACAGGCTGGGGCCAGTTCGAGATCAAGCAGCGCGGGGGCAAGCCGTCCTATAACCTGTTTGGCATCAAGGCCGGAGCCGGCTGGCAGGGCAAGGTAGCCGAGGTCACCACCACCGAATACACCAATGGCGTGGCACAGAAAACGGTCGCAAAATTTCGCGCCTATGACTCTTATGACGAGTCGTTTCGCGATTACGCAAAGTTGATCACCCAGTCGCCCCGCTATGCCAAAGTGACCGCGCAAACCGGCTCGGCACTGGCGTTTGCCACCAGCTTGCAAAAAGCCGGCTATGCGACCGATCCAAACTATGCTGCCAAGCTGAGCCGTGCCATTGAAACCACGCAGCGTCTGCAGCAGCGCACGCAAGTCATGGCGCAAAGCGTATGAGCGGCCTGCTGAACGTTGCGACGCGGGCCTTGGTGGCCAACCAGACGGTCTTGCAAACCACTGGCAACAACATTGCCAATGTCAACACCCCCGGCTATTCACGCCAGTCGGCGGTGCTGGAGACCGTGCCAGGCCAGTTCACCGGCAGTGGCTATATCGGCAAAGGTGTGAATGTCGCGACAATACAGCGCAATTACAGCGAATTCCTGACCCGCCAGTCAACCTTGGCTGGAGCCATCAGCTCAGGCGACACAGCGCGCGCTGATAAGCTAAGACAGCTTGAGACCCTGTTTCAAGGTGGTGCCAACGGCCTAGGTGCTGCGGTGAGCGACATGCTAAATGCGTTTTCAGATGTGGCAAGCGCACCGACCGACCTGACCGCACGCACCGTGGCCTTGACCCGAGTCAATGAAACCGCCCTGCGTATGCGCAGCACCTCTGCCAGTCTTGATGAACTGCAGGCAAGCGTGACGCAGGAACTCAACAACAAGATCAATTCCATCAACACGCTGGCTGCTGGCATTGCCTCGGTGAATGACAAAATTGCGCGCGCCCAGGGCAGTGGACAGCCGCCCAACGACCTGCTCGACCAGCGCGATCAACTGGTGCGCGAGCTTAACCAGTACATCCAGACCACCTCGATCCCGGCCACCGATGGCACCGTGGGCATTTTCATTGGCGGCAGTCAGTCGCTGGTACTGGGCACCTCGGTGGCATCGGTCAGGCTGACCAGCGACGAGTTTGGTGATCCCCTCAAAGCCAAGTTGACCCTGATCCGCAACGGTCAAAGCGCAGTGATGGATGAAAACGTCCTGGGTGGCGGGCAGGTTCCGGGGATGTTGCGGTTCCAGAACGCGGACATGGCTGAAGCCCGCAATTTGCTCGGACGCTACACCCTGGCGGTGAGCACCAGCATGAACGAGCAGCACAAGCTTGGGCTGGATCTGGATGGCAATGTGGGGGGAAATTTATTCACGCCGACGACGGATGCGGCGAATGCGTTTGGTACTGCGACTGTGTTGAAACCGACTCCTGCAAACAGCACCAACTACAACCTGACACTGTTCATTCCTGATCTCAGTGACGTCACAAAGTTTGAAGCTTCGGACTACGAGGTGAGTTTCACCTCCAACACAGCCGGAAACATCACACGCCGCTCTGATGGGACGCCCATCCAGTTCACCTATGCCGCTGCCACTGGCACGTTTTCATTTCAGACCGCAACCGATCCAGCAGCCGGACCTTACACCGGTACGGCGTTTGACGGCTTGGGTCTTTCCACTGTTGCATTGACACCGGTTGTCGCCGGAGACCGCTTTTTGCTCAAACCCTTCAGCACCTCGGCGAGCAACATCAGTTCCGAGTTTTCCAGCCCACGCGCGCTGGCCGTGGCCAGCCCGGTGGCGGGCAGAATGGGCACAACCAATACAGGCAGCCTGCAACTGGCTTCGCTGTCAGCACGTGACAACCCCCCAGCGGCGGTGCCGGTCACATTGTCCTTCACGGGTGCCAATAGCTACACACGTAGCGACACTGGTGCGACTGTTTACACCTACACATCTGGTCAAGCCATTGAAGGCAGCGTCCCTGTCACCACGCCGCTGAGCGAATGGTCTTTGGTGTTGCAAGGTGTGCCCAAAGCCGGCGATACCTTCACCGTTGAGGCTATGCCAGCCACCATGCGCAACCTCAACTCCGCCAACGCCTCTGCCATGATGAACCTGCGCGACGTCGCCATGTTTGACGGCTCGGCGATGACCGACGGATATGCCAGCCTGATCTCAAAAATCGGTATCCGCGCCCAGAGCGCCAATTACACGGCTGAGGTGTCGGGCTCAATTGCCGCCAATCTGGAAAAGGACCGCACCGGGGTCTCGGGTGTGAATCTGGACGAAGAAGCGGCCAAACTGTTGCAGTTTCAGCAGGCCTATCAAGCCTCGGCAAAAGTGATTCAGATCGCGCAGGGCATTTTTGACACCCTGATTCAGACCATGAGTCGCTAACATCACGAGCAGGAGTCCTCATCATGGCAACACTATCCACGGCACGGCTCGGTTCAGCCAACACCTACGACAATGCGATACGCATCGTTACCGCGCGGCAGGCGGCCTTGTCTGAACTGCAGGAAAACCTGACTTCGGGCAAGCGGGTGGTTCGCGCCAGTGACGACCCCACCAGTGCCGCCATTGCCGAGCGCGCCTTGACCCGAATCAGCCGCATTGCCACAGACCAGCGAGCGCTGGAGTCACAGCGCACTTCCATTGCCACGACGGAGAGTACCTTGGGCGATGTGACCGATGCCCTGCAGCGCTTTCGTGAGCTGGTGGTCAGCGCCGGTAACGGCGTGCACAGCGCTGCCGAAAGACGCACCATCGCTCAAGAGATGCAAGGCCTGCGCGACCAGGTTTTTGCATTGGCCAATACCAAAGACCAAAACGGGCTACCCTTGTTTAATGCGCTCGGCAGCGCCCTGACCCCTTTTGTCGGGCCGCAGGCAACGGCACCGGACTACAGCTTTAACGGCCTGCCCGGCCAATCAGCCGCCAGCGCCGTCACCATTCCATTTACCCTGGACGGCGACAACGCATTCATGCACCAGCCCGCACGCGACCAGGCGTTTAATGCCATCGTCACCAACACCGTCGATGGTTTGATCAGCACGGACCGCACTCTGACAACCGACAACGTGGTGATGACCAACCAGGCAACCGTCTCAGCCACCGCCGCCGCAGCGCAAGCCGTTGCCCCACCAAACAATGTGCCCTACCCCAAATACACGGTGGCATTCACCGCAGTGGACACCACCACCGTGCCCGGCACCACCACCGCCACCTACACCACCACCGAAGTTCCACCGGTATCCGGTGTTATTGCGGCAGTCACCGTCAGTTATCCGACCAATACCAGCATCACGGTAGCAACCCTTCCTGGACTGTCCTTCAACATCACCGGTACGCCCAAGGTCAACGACACCATCACCATCGACTCAAGCGCCAGCGTGTTCAGCGTGCTCGACGACGCGATTCGCGATATCGGCGAGGCTGGCAACAACAACGCCTCAGCCCAGGCGGTTAGCCAAGCCCTGCACAACATCGACATCGGTTTGGCGCGCGTTTCCAACGTGCGCGGCCAGGCAGGCGAGCTACTGAATCGCGCCGACCGCATTTCAGGCAACCAGGAAAAGCGCAGCATTCAAATGGAAGAGAACCGCTCGCGCGCTGAAGACCTGGACATGATCAAAGGCATCTCGGACTTCAGTAACCAGCAAACCGGCTATTCGGCGGCACTGCAAACCTACGCGCAGATCCAGAAGCTGTCGCTGTTTAACTTCATCAGTTGATGCCATGGCCAGCGGTGTCTTGCACGATGTCTCGATGGGCTACCAGTTGCTGTGGGGGCCACAGCGCAAGGTGGCGGGCGTTCAGTTGCGAATGGATGTGCAGTCCAATACCAGCGTTGATGCGCGCCACCTGCTTGGCACGCTTGGCAAAATGTGGCGCACTGACGCGCCACCCCTGCAACTTTGCACATCATCAGTCGCCCTGCTGGCTGATTTGCTCGATATGGCACCTGCCAGGCAGGCACGCGTTGAGGTGAGTGACGCACAGTTGCAAGACCCTGCCATCGCCGCGCGCGTGGTGCGGGCCGGGCAGCGCGGGCTCTCGCTGGTATGGCGTGGCGAGCCGGGCACCCGGTTCAAGGCCGCTTACACCAGCAGTTTCACACAGAGCATTTTGGGCTTGAGTACCGACGAGGCGTTGATGAGCCTGCGCATCGCCAAGCGCAGCCAGGGCGCAAACTTGCCAGCCGATCCGGCCAGCCCGGTACGTGCCGGTCAAATCTACGAGGGTGTGGCGAGCCAACTGCTGGCCGAACATGTGCTGGGCCAGCAGGGAGCCGCCGCCCTGCTGGGCTGGCCGGTGGAAGACGTGCTGTATGGCTATCGCCAACACCGCATTCAACCCGGTCGCGCCGCCATCATGCGGCTGATCGAGGCCATTGATGCCGACATCGCGATGGAAGACATCGAGCAACTTTTGGCTCAGGATGCCTTGCTGGCTTACCGGTTTCTGCGTTATGTCAACTCCGCTGGTGCGGGCCTGCGCCGTGAAATTGATGCCTTGCGCCAGGGTCTGATGGTGCTGGGCCTCGGACGTGTCAAAACCTGGTTGCAAGAACAATTGCCCAAAGCCAGCAGTGACCGCAACCTGCACCCGGTGCGCCTGGGCATGACACTGCGCGCGCAGTTGATGGCAGAAACGCTGGACGCGGGTGAAGGCGATGCGCTCAAGCGGGAGTTGCACCTGTGTGGTCTGTTGTCACAAATTGACCAATTGCTGGCCGAACCACTGACCAGCGCACTAGGCTCTGTGCCGCTGCCAGCGCGGGTCATTGCGGCACTGGTTGACCACGACGGTCCCTATTGGCCGTATCTCGCGATTGCGTGCGCACTGGAGAGCCCCGGCACGGTCAGCCAGTCCTTGTGTGAGCGCCACGGAATTGACCAGGAAGCTGTGAACCAGGCACTGCTGCGGACTTTGTGCACAGCGACCCGACCGCTGCACTGATGGTGCAAAGGCCGGTTTGATCCGAAAACCAAACATGACGCTATGCTATTAATAGCTTGTCACGCAGGTGCTGATTGGGCTGGCGGCATGAATGGGTCTGAAATCTCAGACCTTTTGATTCAACAGCAACCCTTTTCGAAACTGCGCAAGATCGTTGGCCAATTCCAAGGCTTCTTCAGAGGGAATTTGTCGAACAAGCTCATTGGTTACGCGGTTTGTCACCTTGATCACCGCCCGGCCACTGTCCTTGTCCACCGAAAACTGCAACTCAGGCGACATGTCGGCGATCTTTCGCTGCATTTCCTGTGAGATTTTTCTCAACTCGTCGGTTGTAGGAATGCGCAGATTTACCGCCGGGGCTGACGCCTCCGGCTCGTTGCGCACCGCAATGGCAGGCACCGCGTCCATCAACCGGTCAGAACTGCCTGCCTTGGCCGGCAACGGGCTTGACGGTGAGGTCTTTACCCCTGTCACAAGAGTGACTGAATTGGAAGTAACCATGATGGGTAACTCTGCGTTAACTACAAGGGCTGGGTCAGCGATCAGGCCGTGGCATTCACATTTGCGCCAATAAGTTGACCCAGGGTACGGGTGACCGGCTTGGCCACATTGGACGGCAACACGCCTTGTGCATCGTCCAGTCACCATCGTTGCGCACAGCCTCACGGCTTTGTGAGGCCATATCAGTAGCACTTGGCGCAGCCCGGGCGGCCGATTGCACCGCATTTGAGTAAATAGAACTGACTACCATTTGAGCCTCTGACAAGTAAAAAGTTGGAGTAAACCAGCCCTGCGGATGTCTCGCAGCACCAGCGAGGCCACTTAAATTTCCCCGCATGGGTTGTTTATCGGCCGGGGTTTGCTTTACTTAAGTGCGATTTTTTGGCCTGTCCTGCATCGAACTGCCCGCCAATGGGTTCTCAGCCATTCGGGCGCTGGAACTGAAACTGGCCAGCCCAACAAGTCTGGATGTGCCATCATCTACCATAGGCCAGCAAGTCTGGCGTTGAGTCAGCGACTCATATCACTATATAATTTATAGCGCTCAGCGCTTATTCCAATTAGTCTGAAGGCGAATTTCTTCTAAAATTTCACCCACTCGCCCTGAACCCGGTCAACCAGTCCAGGCGACACGCCAGCGCCACTGAAACACCGGTGTACCCGACCCCATACCCATGAACTCTCCCTTACAGGTCAGCGCAACATCAATCGATCAGTTTGAGTCGGCGTTTTCCTGCAAGATCACGACGCTGCCAAAAAACGTGGCACTTGTGGGTTGGTCAGCAAAACAACAGGTCTGGACAATTGCACCAGACAGCGTCACCCGGCACCCGACTTTCAGTTATCTGGCACCGGCAACCCTGCATTTTCTGCACCACGAATTGCTCCCCAGATTGGGCCATCGTTCCTTTTGGACCCTGTATTGCTTTTACGATGGCTGGCGGGAACGCAACACCTTTTCAAACAACTATCGCTGGGTCAACCCGCCAAAGCTGGACAGTGCCGTCGAATGGCGTGGCGCACCCGGCGAAATACCCATGTTGAGCGAGCAAACCTTCAGGATCGCGTGCTATGGCGCTCACCGGGGCGATCCCAGCGCGTTGCTGCTGCCCGAAGCCCATTACCTGGCCAGAAACCACTACATCGATCTTTTTGACCTTATCCGTCAGCATTCGATGGCATGGCATGAAAAAAGGCCGCAAGCCATTTTTTGCGCTGGCAACCATGGTGAATGCAGCAATTACTTTCCCCCCTTTGTTACCGGCCGACCGCATCCAAGGCAGTACCTGCAGCAGCTTGTGGAAAGCACGGGTTTGCCGGTGAAGGTGTACCTCGGAGCGTCCATCCCCCAAAGCGAGCAACTCAGATACAAATACATCCTCGACGTGGATGGCTATGCGCGTACCTGGGACGCATGGGCCTGGAAAATGCAAAGCGGTTCAGTCGTGCTGTCGCCAGATTCACCCTGGGAATCTTTTTTTACCCGCCTATTTGATCCATGGGTGCACTACGTGCCGATGGCCAACGACTTTTCGGACCTGTCTGACAAACTAGCCTGGTGCACCGCGCATGATGCCGACTGCCAGCAGATCGCCGATCAGGCCAAACAGCGCACCCGGCAGGTGTACTCGCTCGGCTATGTCGCCGACAAATTCGCCGAGGAGTTTCAGTTGGTTTTCTGACCGCAGCCGTGCCAAATCGGAACGTCCGCTGGCGACTAAGCCTGCGACAAGCTGCTATTGGCGAACTCTTGTTGCTCAAGCCAGGCCGTCACATCCGCAAGATTGGAATACCTGATCCGGTAGCCTGGGCGGGCACCTGCAAAGCGGTTGGCAAAAGCCAGACCGTGCTTGGGCAGGTTCCTGGCATTCAACAGGCTACCCATGAGCGCTTTGGCACAAAGCCCATGGCTCAGGCGCTCAACGCTGAAAGCAGCATTGGCCTCATAGCACGGGCAAACAATGGCGGCGGCAAGCAGCTTCTCGGCGCGATGCCGATCCCAAGGCACCAGAGTGACACCGCTGGACAATCGCGACCGGGCCAGCGCGCCACCCAACCAGTCAAATCCATCCACCAACAACCGGCTGCCCGGCTTGATGTTCAAGGGGCGGGTCAGGCCGTCGATCACATCACCTTGCCCAACCGCGGCCAACTCATCAGAC
>DAOSLL010000093.1:0-9883 GCA_035368905.1 Rhodoferax sp. | reverse complement strand
ATGCCATCCGGATCGACTCCGGCTGACCTGAGCCCTGCCAGCATTGCTGGTTTTTATGGTCAAATTTTTGGACGCTTCAGGCGTGATGCCAGCACCAGTTGGCTCAACAAGCATTGCTCAACTTCAACCTAAGCCAGACGTGCCGGAATTGGACGGCCTTCGTCGCGAGGGCGCGACTCCTACACAAACAGTCCGCGCCTATTTGAATGTGTAGGAGTCGCGCCCTCGCGGCGAATGACTTTGAATGTTTGAATTCTTCGCATGGTATGCAAAGACTTGACTTGTTGGAGACCAAGCGGCGGACGGACTTATCGCATCGATCATGAGAACCGGCCCCTGCGCTGCCAGTTGGTCGCAGATTTGCCGACCCAGCACCCGGTTGCGGGTCAAAAAGCCAGTTCACAATGAGTCGGCTGCGGTCGGCTCTGAGCTGATCCGCCGCAAGTCCGACAGGCTCCTAAAATGGTCATCCATGACCGCATACGACCAATTTTTAGCCAGCCATCCGGACTACGCGGCAACCGGTGCGCTTGATGATTTGCGCGCTGCCCAATATGGCCGACTCGATGCCCAGGATGAGGTTTATCTGGATTACACCGGCGCCGGGCTGCATGCCGCATCCCAAGTGCATGAACACGCACAGATGCTCAGCGACCATGTGCTTGGCAACCCGCATTCGGCAAGTCCGAGCTCAATGGCAACAACCCACCGGGTCGAACAGGCGCGGGCTGCGGTGCTGGCCTATTTCAACGGCACCGGTGACTACACCGCCATCTTCACACTCAACGCCTCTGGCGCGCTCAAACTCGTTGGTGAGTCGTACCCTTTTGCCCCCTGCGGCAAACTGCTGTTGACAGCGGACAACCATAACTCGGTCAATGGCATGCGCGAATTCGCACGGGCCAAGGGGCTGCTGGCCAGCTACGCACCACTGACCCGCCCGGAACTGCGCATTGACTCCGGCGCCATGGATGCGCTGTTGGCGCAGGCCGACCCGACGCAGGCGAATCTGCTGGCGTTTCCGGCACAGTCGAATTTTTCGGGTGTCAAACACCCGCTGGAACTGGTCGCCCGGGCGCAGGCCCAGGGCTGGCATGTGCTGCTGGACGCAGCCGCCTTTGTGCCGACCAACCGGCTCGATCTGCGCGCAGTGCGGCCGGACTTTGTCGTGATGTCCTTTTACAAGATGTTTGGCTACCCGACCGGTGTCGGCTGCCTGCTGGTGCGCAATGCCACGCTCAAGGCGCTGCGCCGTCCATGGTTTGGTGGCGGCACGGTCAACTTTGCCACGGTACAAGCCCGCCTGCACGTCTTGTCGGATGGCGAAGCGGGCTTTGAAGACGGCACTCTCAATTACCTGGGTATTCCGGCCGTGGAAATTGGCCTGCGCCATCTGCAGCAGGTCGGCATTGAGACCATTCAAACCCGCGTCAACTGCCTGACCGGCTGGCTGATCACCCAACTGCTGGCGCTCAGGCACAGCAACGGCCAGCCGATGGTGCGCCTGTATGGCCCGGCCAACATGACCATGCGTGGCGCAACCGTCACCATGAATGTCTATGACCCTCATGGTCACCTGGTGGATTACCGGCGCGTTGAAGAACTGGCCGGCCAGGCGCACATCTCGCTGCGCACTGGCTGCTTTTGCAACCCCGGTGCCGGTGAAACTGCCGAGGACCTGGGCGAAGAAGAGATGCGGCTAGGCATTGCACAGGCTGGTGACGAGATCAACCTGCTGCGGTTTTCGCAAGCACTGCAGGCGCGCAGCGGCAAGAGCGCGGGGGCTATTCGCGTTTCAACCGGCATCGCCAGCAACTTCGCCGACGTAGCACGCTTCCTTGCCTTTGTTGCAGGCTTGAAAGACCAGACTTCGCTGGCCATTGGCAGTGTGTCGTTTGACATCGAGTCATGCCGGGTGGTGCGTGACGGCGGCTGAACCTGTACCGCGCAAAGTGCCTGCAGGCTGTGCCGCAGAGCCAGACAGACCGCCCCAAGCGCCAGCATCAATGGCGCGGATTGCCGCCAGGGCCATTGCGACCACCCAATGCACATGCCTTGGTTTGCGTCAAAATGCGCCCAAACCCATCCACCCTGCCTGACACCTGCTGCCATGAACCATCTCAACGCCCACTTTGATGCCGATACCCGGCAAATCATCGGAGCCTGCCCGCACGACTGCCCCGACACCTGTTCGATGCTGACCACGGTAGCCAACGGCGTCGCCATCAAGGTGCAGGGCAACCCGGCGCACCCGCACACCGATGGCGCGCTGTGCACCAAGGTGTCGCGTTACCCTGAGCGCACCTATCACCGTGATCGCATCCTGCAACCGCTCAAGCGCATTGGCCCAAAAGGCGCAGGGCAGTTTGAGGCGGTCAGTTGGGATGCCGCGCTGTTCGACATCGCGCAGCGCCTGAGCGCGATTGCCCGGCGCGACCCACAGGCGATATTGCCCTACAGCTACGGCGGCACCATGGGGCTGGTGCAGGGTGACAGCATGTCGGCACGCTTTTTTCACAAACTCGGCGCATCCTTGCTGAACCGGACCATTTGCGCCACCGCCGGTGGCGAGGCGTTGCTGCATACGCTCGGTATCAAGACTGGCATGCGGGTTGAATTTTTTGCCGAATCAAAACTGATCCTGATCTGGGGCAGCAACTCGATTTCGAGCAACCTGCATTTCTGGCGCTACGCGAACCAGGCCAAACGCAATGGTGCCAAACTGATCTGCATCGACCCGCGCAAGAGCGAGACGGCCGACAAATGCCATGAGCATATTGCCCTGCTGCCCGGTACCGACGGCGCTTTGGCGCTATCGATCATGCAGCAATTGATTACCCACGACTGGCTCGATCACGATTACCTGGCGCGCTACACGCTGGGCTGGCCAGCCTTGCAACAGCGGGCCCTGCAGTGGCCGCCTGAGCGCGCCGCCACCGTCTGCGGTATTGATGCCGGGCAAATCAGGTCACTGGCGCGCGATTACGGTGCCAGCGTCAAATCCGGCGAGCCAGCCGCCATCCGCATGAACTACGGTCTGCAGCGGGTGCATGGCGGCGGCAACGCGGTGCGCCTGATTGCCATGCTGCCAGCGCTGACAGGAGCTTGGCGCCAGCGTGCTGGTGGCATGTTGCTGTCAAGCTCGGGCAACTTCCCGGTGCAGCGCCAGTTGCTGGAACGCCCTGACCTGCTGGCTGGCCGCAGCCCACGCAGCATCAATATGGCAACCATTGGTGACGACCTGTTGCGCACCGCCAGCGCCGAGTTTGGCCCGGCCATTGAGGCGCTGATCGTGTACAACAGCAACCCGGTGGCGATTGCCCCTGATTCCGCCAGGGTGGTGCAGGTTTTTGCCCGCGACAACCTGTTTACCGTGGTGCTGGAGCATTTCCAGACCGACACCGCCGACTTTGCCGATTACATCCTGCCTGCTACCACCCAGCTTGAGCATTGGGACGTGCACCTGAGCTACGGTCACACCGACGTGTTGCTGAACCGCCCGGCCATTGCACCGCTCGGGCAGGCCAAGCCCAACACGCAAATTTTCCGGGAACTCAGCCAGCGCATGGGTTTTGACGATGCGTGTTTTGCCGACAGCGATGAGGCGCTGTGCCGTATGGCCTATGGCGAGGCGCTTGATTTCAATACCCTGCTGACACAGGGTTTTGCCACCCTGGCCACACCTGAGGCACCTTTTGCCCAGGGGAATTTTCCAACCCCGTCAGGAAAGTGCGAGTTTTTCAGCCAACGCCTGGCTGACCGGGGCCAAGATGGCCTGCCCGACCATGTGCCCAATTACGAAGCGGCCAACACCTCTGCCACTTACCCGTTGGCGATGATCTCGCCACCGGCACGCAATTTCTTGAACTCAAGCTTTGTCAATGTGAACAGCCTGCAGGCGATGGAAAGCGAGCCGCTACTGGAGATGCACGCCAGTGATGCCAGCGCACGCGGCATTGCCCAGGGCGACATGGTGCGGGTGTTCAATGAGCGCGGCGAATACCGTTGCCGCGTCAACGTCGGCACGCGCGCCCGCCCTGGCGTTGTCAATGGGCTGGGGGTCTGGTGGCGCAAACTCGGGCCGAGCGGCACCAATGTCAACCAGCTCACCAGCCAGCGCCTGACCGACCTGGGTGCTGCACCAACCTTTTATGACTGCCTGGTGCAGGTGCAGCCGGTGGCTGCCTAGCGCAGTCAGTTGTCAGGCAGTGAACTGCTGGCAATCGCATTTTCCGTTCGCTGGCAACAGCCCGTTGGCGCACCTTGACCTGTTTTCAAAGCGGTTATCCGGCAGGCTGGCGCGCCCCGTCACGCTGGCAACCTGGCCAACTGCGCTGGCTTAAGGGTTCGGCAGACACGGGGCACTTTCAATGTGATCGTTGCGGCTCCAAGGGCCTTCTGGGTTCCCACACATTCGGTCGCAATGGCTCAGTGACTTTTCTTGAGTCCCAGACCAGCGGTATCACAGACCTGAACTCGAGCGTTTGGCGCCCTGCCTGGTACATTGATACCTGCACATAGATTCGGCTGGCGCGGCTGGCCAATGCAACAAACCGACTTTCGTTTTTGAAATGAAGCTGGTTTGAACCGAACCCGGTTGACCCCCTGACACTGAATTCGACTGGCGGGCCATCATCAAAACGCAGGTTGATCGAGCAGCCACTGTAGGAATCACAAGTCAACTGGCCCATGTCCACCGAGAAGGTCACGCTCGGGTCTGGTCCAGGTTTCGGTCGAACAATGATTGAACCGAAATTGCTGCCGTTATACGGAAATTTAAGGTTGAGCGACTTGCTGCTCCTGATCTCGGCGACTTTGCCGGGCTGGCCGCCGATGCTGTTGATTCCTGAGCGATATGTCCAATCTGCAGCAGCACTGCCCGCAGCAAGCCACACGGTGGCAAATATGACGATAGCTTTGGTTGATTGGTGGCTCATTGGGGCAATTGACTCCTGAACACGCTTGCGGCGATCAAACTCAAAGCGCTACAGCGTTTCTGAATAGGGTGATGTTTCATGTTTCTTTTGCAGCTTTCAACTCTTGCCCAATGATGTGTTTGCATGCCAGGGTAATGAATCTTGCTGCTTTGCGGATTGGCCTTGCGATCAGAATGGGCCGAGTATCGCCCGCCACATGGCCATCAGCCCAGCCCAGTTGCCTCGCCG
Source organism: Rhodoferax sp. (assembly GCA_035368905.1). Lineage (GTDB taxonomy): Bacteria > Pseudomonadota > Gammaproteobacteria > Burkholderiales > Burkholderiaceae_C > Rhodoferax. The sequence continues at coordinate 4,718 of DAOSLL010000093.1, read as the reverse complement.
ACCTGAAGCGGCCCACACGCTTTTATAGAAAATATGCCCGCAGCCCTTTCTGCAAGAGCGCTACACGCTATGCTTTTTGTAACACCCTGAACGGATTGGCGGCCTCAAATCCGGTCAACACATTGACCACATTGGTGCCAATGTCGTCAAGCGCGTAACCACCCTCCATGACAAACAGGGTCGGCAGCCCCAGTCGGCCGATGCTGTCCCCCATGCGCAGGTAGTCGTCGTTTTTTAACAAAAAGGCCGACATCGGCTCCTTTTCAAAGGTATCGACTCCCAGCGACACCACCAGTGCATCAGGTCCGTACATCTGTATTTTCTGGCAGGCATCGATGAGCACCAGTGCGTAGGTGGTCCAGGCGGTGCCATGTGGCAGCGGGTAGTTGTGATTGGAGCCCAAGCCGGGCCCGCTTCCGGTTTCATCGGCGTAGCCCAGAAAAGCCGGGTACTCAACCTTGGGATCGGCATGAATCGAGACATACAGCACGTCGGCACGGTCATAAAAAATGCTTTGGGTACCGTTGCCATGATGGTAATCAACATCGAGTATGGCCACCCGCGGGCAACCCTGGTCACGCATGTACTGCGCTGCGATGGCAGCATTATTGAGGTAACAGTAGCCGCCCATGGATCTGGCCGCTGCATGGTGACCCGGCGGGCGGCACAGTGAAAAAACGGCGCGCACACCGGCCAGCAGGGCGCGTGCACCACTCAGGGCCACATTGGCAGAGTCCTGAATCGCGGTCCAGCTTCCGGCGGTAATCGGCACGCCAGGGTCCATCGCGTAGTAGCCAAACTTGCCGCCAATGTCTTGTGGAATGCGACCCAGGCGCGCACCTCGCACCGGCCACACCAGCGGCAAGGCATCGTCGGTGCGGCCAGTCAGCGCCCACTCATCCCAGGCGGTGGACAAAAAAAGCACAAAACCGGGGTCATGCACCCGCAGCACCGGCTCCAGACCAAAGGCTTGCGGTGGCCGTACCTCGCCCAACCCAAGCTCACGCACCCGCGCCAGCACGTTGTCAGCACGGCGCGGCATCTCAAAACAAGGCAGCACCTGCCCCTGGAACAGCTCGCTGCTGCCATGGTGCAAATGGTGGCGATCACTGTAGAAAGTAAGCATGACAAAACGGTCTGCTGACTGTCTGGCGGGCACACGCGGCGGGCCGGGCATGGCAATGTGCCATGTTCAAGCAGGCAATGGACGAAATTGAAACCATGAGGGTCACCAAAGCCGGTTGCGTGTAGCCCGCCATTGTCAAAGCAAATCACTTTTCATTCAAGCTAGTTTCCTCAGTTGGACAGGGCAAATTTGTTGTTTGGCCAAGTCGTTGATTTACCGTCATTGCCGCGCAGGCGGGAATGACGAAGATGCCATAAGAACAAATTCATCCTGCTAGGTTGGACGCGCCCGAGTGGGCCGCTGGCGGCGCGTCTGGGTAAGGCACAAGCCTTGGTGCCAACCGTGGCTGCGCACGTTTGGACGGTTTGAAGCAGGCCAGCCTTGTGGCATGGCTGCGTCCCGCAGGGGCGACGACGCAGCACAGCTCCTGCCCGCCAGCCGGAGTAACACCCCCAGGCGTGTTGCCAGCGGTTCAATCGGGTGCGTCGCGCTGTCAACCAATGGGTGAACCTCATCGAAGCTAAAGAAGTAAATGCTCATAAGGACTTGCAAATGAAAGCAAGCGGTCAACCGAGGAATCCAGGTTCAAGCGCCGGTTGCCGTTGTGACCAGGGCAATTTTGCGATTGCGCCAAGCCATTAACCTACCTTCATTTCCGGCGCAGGCGGGACTGCCAAATAGAGACAAATATGCCCTGGCCTTGCTGATCACGCCGATGCTGGGCGGCGCTTTAACATCGGGGCCTGCTTGATGAACACGAGCCCGCCATGATCCGACTGACTGAACTCAAACTGCCCCTGTCTGCCCTGCCGCTTGTGACTCGCCGCGCTGCCGATGCGCCCGCCGAGTCTGGCGCCGACCGGCTGCCTGACTTGCATCCGCTGGCAGCCCTGAGACAACTTTGTGCCACTGCGCTGGGTCTTGCACCTTCCGACATCACGCAATTGCAGGTCTTCAAACGCAGTTTTGATGCGCGCAAGGCGGCTCTGCTGGCGGTCTATTGCGTGGACCTTGCGTTGGCCGATGCCGCGCAAGAGGCCTCGGTGCTGGCGCGTTTTCAAAACCACCCGCACATCGGGCCGACACCTGACATGGCTTACCGGCTGGTGGCACGGGCTCCGGCCAATTTGCCGCTGCGCCCGGTGGTGGTGGGGTTTGGGCCTTGCGGCATTTTTGCCGCACTGTTGTTGGCGCAAATGGGTTTTCGGCCAATCGTGCTTGAGCGCGGCAAACCGGTGCGCGAACGCACCCGGGACACCTGGGATTTGTGGCGCAAACATCAGCTCAACCCCGAAAGCAATGTGCAGTTTGGCGAAGGCGGTGCTGGCACCTTTTCTGATGGCAAGCTGTGGAGCCAGATCAAGGACCCCCGGCATCTGGGCCGCAAGGTGATGGAAGAATTTGTCAAGGCCGGTGCGCCAGCCGAAATCCTGGTTGAAGCGCACCCGCACATCGGCACCTTCAAACTGGTCAAAGTGGTGGAAAACCTGCGGGAGCAGATCACCGCGCTGGGCGGCGAAATCCGTTTCGGGCAACTGGTGACCGACATTGAGGTGGATGGCGCGCCCGCCAGACGACAGGTGCGCGGCCTGAGCGTGCGCAACCAGACCACCGGCCAGATCAATGAAATCCGCGCTGACCAGGTCATCATGGCGCTGGGCCACAGCGCGCGCGACACCTTTGCCATGCTGCACCAGCGCGGTGTGATGATCGAGGCCAAACCGTTTTCGGTCGGCTTTCGCATTGAGCACCCGCAAAGCCTGATCGATCGCGCCCGCTGGGGCCGCCATGCTGGCCACCCCAGCCTGGGGGCGGCGGACTACAAACTGGTGCACCACGCCAGCAATGGTCGCGGCGTTTACAGCTTTTGCATGTGCCCGGGCGGCATGGTGGTGGCCGCCACCAGCGAGCCGGGCCGGGTCGTGACCAACGGCATGAGCCAGTATTCGCGCAACGAGCGCAATGCCAATGCTGGCCTGGTGGTCGGTATCGAGCCTGCTGACTTTCCCCAGGATTCGACTGCTTTCATAGAGGCTTTTGGGGCTGTAGCGGGCTCTGAATATGCGCAGCAAGCTATTGAATCAAGAGCATTTGAAGCCCGCTCGGTGCATCCGCTGGCGGGCATCAACCTGCAGCGACAACTGGAATCCGGAGCGTTTTTGCTGGGTGGCAGCAACTATGAGGCACCGGGGCAATTGGTCGGTGAATTCTTGCGCGGCCAGGCATCGGGCAGCCTGGGCTCGGTTCAACCGTCGTACCAGCCGGGGGTCAGGCTGTGCGACCTGAGTTTGAGCCTGCCGGATTACGCGATTGCCGCGCTGCGCGAGGCGCTACCGGTCTTTGGTAAAAAGATCAAAGGCTTTGACATGCCCGACGCGGTGCTGACCGGCGTGGAAACCCGCACCTCATCGCCGTTGCGTTTGCCGCGTGGCGACGACTATCAGAGCATCAACACGGCAGGGCTGTACCCCGGCGGCGAAGGTGCTGGCTACGCTGGCGGCATTTTGTCGGCTGGGGTGGATGGCATCAAGCTGGCCGAGGCACTGGCACGCTCACTGACCTGATCGACCCCTGACCTGAGGCACGAAAAGCCCGGCAAAGGCAGGCAAAATTGGGGCTGCATCGGCACCCGCGTTCACATTTCACTCCTCCATTGACCGCATCCTCATGACACCTGCCAAACCCGACCCCTACCAGCCCTGCCCCTGCGGCAGCGGGCGCAAATACAAGTTCTGCTGCCGCATCAAAGAGCAGCAGCTCAGCAACGAATCCCCGCTTGTGCTGGTCCAGAAGTCAGCCCAATACCCGCTAAGCCAATGCGCCATCACCAGGCACTGGCAGCCAAGCGGGATGGGCAGTGTTTTTGTGGTTCGCCAGTTGCCAAATTCAAAATTCCTGTTCGGGGTGTATCTGGTTGACCTGCTGTGCCTGGGTGTCAAGAACACCTTTTTCAACGTCAACGTCGGCCCTGATGCCATTCATTCGATGTTGACACTGCAAGAAATGCCGATCGATCCGATCGATTATGAAGATGCCCGCAGCATCATCCTCGGCAGCATCGAATTTGCCCGCAAGCATGGTTTTGAGCCACATCCCGACTGGAACCATACCCGGCACCTGGTTGAACCGGACCGGCCCTTCAAGCACAAGTTTGCATTTGGCCAAAAAGGCAAGCCCATCTATATCCAGGGTCCCGACGATGACTTCGTCGCCATCACCTCAATGCTCAAACGCAAATGATGGGCCGCGCTGTGCTGCCTGTGCAACCGGGCACCAGCACCAGACTGTCAAGCAAGCCCGGCCCGCCAAAGGCTACTTTTCGTTGCGACAAAATCAACTCCTTGGTGCAAAACGGGGAGTTATTCCCGACCACATCCCAAGCCGGACGAGCCGGAATCGATGAGCCTTCGTCGCGAGGGCGCGACTCCTAAACAAACAGTCGGGGCCTATTTGAATTTGTAGGAGGCGCGCCCTCGCGACGAATGACTTTGAATGGCTGAATTCTTCACATGATTTGCAAAGACTTGACTTGTTGGAGACTAAGGATGTGGTCAGAAATAACTTCCCCTATTTGCACCGGCGGATTTGGGCG
>DAOSLL010000092.1:0-9946 GCA_035368905.1 Rhodoferax sp. | reverse complement strand
AAAGTACTCAATGCCTTCAATCGCCGAGTGCTCCGCCGGTTCGTCATGCGCCCGGTAAATGGTGCGCGCCACCGCCTTGTACAGCGTATCGTTGACCAAGGTCGATTTACCTGACCCCGAGACACCGGTGACACAGGTGAACAGCCCGACCGGAAAGGCAGCAGTCACATTTTTGAGGTTGTGGCCGCTGGCCCCAATGACCTTGAGCGCCTGCATCTCGCCCTGCGTGGACAGGTGAACGGCTTCGCGTGCGGCGCGGCGCAGCGCAGCCGGGCTGGGGGCAAAGCGCGGCGCCTTGGACTTGTCTGCAACCGGTTTGGCGACTTCACTGGGCAGCCAGGCGGTGCGCTGGCCCGGCACATCGATTTTCAGGATGTGCGCCAGATACTGGCCAGTCAGCGATGCCGGGTTGGCCTTGACCTGCTCAAATGTGCCCTGTGCCATGACCCGCCCGCCGTGCACGCCAGCACCTGGCCCCAGGTCGATGATCTGATCAGCCGCACGCATCATGTCTTCGTCATGCTCGACCACCAGCACGCTGTTGCCGATGTCGCGCAGGTGTTTCAGGGTGTCGATGAGCCGGTCGTTGTCGCGCTGGTGCAGGCCAATGCTGGGCTCGTCGAGCACATACATGACACCTGTGAGCCCCGAGCCAATCTGGCTGGCCAGACGGATGCGCTGCGATTCGCCACCGCTCAAGGTCTCGGCACTGCGGTCCAGGCTGAGGTAAGTCAGGCCCACATCGTTGAGAAACTTCAGGCGCAAGCTGATTTCACGCACCACCTTGGCGGCAATGTCGCCCTTGGCACCGAGCATGCGCAGGCTGCTGAAGTAATCAAAACACTCGGCCAGGGTGTGATGGCTGAGTTCAAAAATGGCGCGCGCCTGGGCACCTTCGCCAATCTTGACGTGGCGTGCCGCCAGCCGAAGGCGGCTGCCGCCGCAGTCTGCACAGGGCTGGGTTGACCGGTAACGCGCCAGGTCTTCGCGCACCAGGCTGGAGTCGGTCTCGCGGTAACGCCGCTGCATGTTGGGGATGATGCCCTCGAACGGGTGACTTTTGCTGACCCGCTTGCCCGCGCTGTTACCGGACTCCATGGTGTAGTAGAACCTGATCTCTTGCTCACCCGAGCCCGACAACACGACTTGTTGCACCGCTTGCGGCAGTGACTCGAAGGCCTGCTCGACGTCAAACTTGTAGTGCGCAGCCAGGCTCTCGAGCATGGCAAAGTAAAAGGCGTTGCGCCGGTCCCAGCCCTTGATGGCCCCGCTGGCCAGACTCAGGGTCGGGAAAGCCACCACCCGTGCCGGGTCAAAAAAATCTTGCATGCCCAGACCGTCGCAACTGGGGCAGGCCCCTGTTGGCGAGTTGAACGAGAACAGGCGCGGCTCCAGTTCGGCAATCGAGTAGCCGCACGCCGGGCACGCGAACTTGGCGTTAAATAAGTGCTCTTTTGGCTTGTATAGCCCGTCTTGATTGCGCTGCGTGCTATCTATTTCGATGACAATGGCGCGCCCGTTGGCAAGCCGTAGAGCCGCCTCAAAACTCTCGGCCAGGCGCTGTTTGAGGGCATCAAAATCAGCCCGCGCTGTCTGCATGGTGTCAGCAGAGTCGGCCAGGGGGTCATCGAACGCGACAGCGCCTGCCGCCGCCGTAGCAACCGGCGGCGCGTGACGCACCTTGATGCGGTCAATCACCACATCAATATCGTGCTTCTCGGTTTTCTTCAATACCGGCAACTGGTCAAACTCATAGGCCACGCCGTTGACGCGAAAGCGCACATAGCCTTGTGCCTGCATGTCGGCAAACACGTCCAGAAACTCGCCTTTTTTTTCCCGCGCCAGCGGTGCCAGAATCATCAGCCGGGTGTCCACCGGCAAGGCCAGCGTGGCATCGACCATTTGACTGACGGTTTGTGATTGCAGTGGCAACTGGTGCTGCGGGCAAAACGGCGTGCCAGCACGGGCAAATAGCAGGCGCAGGTAGTCGTGAATCTCGGTCACCGTGCCGACGGTCGAGCGCGGGTTGTGGCTGGTGGCCTTTTGCTCGATCGAGATGGCCGGCGACAAGCCTTCAATCACATCGACATCAGGCTTGTCCATCAGTTGCAAAAACTGGCGCGCGTAAGTGGACAGGCTCTCGACATAGCGGCGCTGGCCCTCGGCGTACAGGGTGTCAAAGGCCAGACTGGACTTGCCCGAGCCACTCAAGCCAGTGATCACCACCAACTGATTGCGCGGGATGTCGATGTCGATATTTTTCAGGTTGTGCGTGCGCGCACCGCGAATGCTGATGGTCTGCTGCTGCAGCGCGGCAGCTAGGTATTTGCCATCGGTTGCGGATTCGAGGTGGTTGCCGTCTGCAGGCGTGTTCAAGGCGATGGGACTCAATTAGGTGACGGTGAAAATGCACCGGGAAACCCAGCATGATAGTCAATGCCTGATCATCGCCGACAAAGCTGGCGCAGCCTGCGCTGCGCGCAGTGCGGCGATCACCGCTGTCCTGGTTGCTGTCAAGGCGGCTGCGGTGGCATTGTTGGCGTGGTCAGACTTTCAGTGCCGGACGACCATCGACAGCGGTTTGAACGCAAGTGCGTGAGCGCTCACCCCTTTTTAGGATGTGGTCGGGAATAACTCCCCGTTTTGCACCAAGGAGTTGGGATGCGCGGCTAGGCGCAAGACGCGCCGTTTAGCTGGCTAAACAAGCGTCTTGCAACGACGCTGTGCGCCCAAATCCGCCGGTGCAAATAGGGGAAGTTATTTCTGACCACATCCTTAGTCATTCGTGCCTGCAAGTCTGGCGCAGATACTGCGCAAGCAAGGCAAGGCAAGGCAAGTTGACAATGACCTGGATGGTTTGGAAATGGCATCAGCAGCTTGCAGCGGGTCGGTTCGGTACTGCTGCAGGTGATAAGGGACAATCCGGCATCTGCCGTCCAACGCGGCCTGATTGTGTGAACCCGGAGATATTTTTTGCCTCAAGCGAATGCCCCGCTGGAATCTGCCAGTGTTTCACTGTCCACCAGGATGACAGCGACCGAACTGCGTGCCAGCTTTTCGCTGTCATCCATCTTCGCCCTGCGCATGCTGGGGCTGTTCTTGATCTTGCCGGTGTTTGCCACCGAAGCTGCCCGCTATCCTGGCGGCGACGATGCGGCCATGGTCGGCCTGACCATGGGCATGTACGGGTTGACGCAAGCCATGCTGCAGTTCTTGTATGGACTGGCTTCGGACCGGGTCGGGCGCAAACGGGTGATCGTGTTCGGGCTGTTGGTGTTCGCGGTCGGGGGGGCGGTGGCGGCACTGGCGCCGTCGCTGTTTTGGCTGGCGGTGGGGCGTGCCATTCAGGGCGCGGGCGCGGTGTCGGCTGCGGTGACCGCCTTGCTGGCTGACCAGACCCGTGACGAGGTGCGCACCAAGTCGATGGCGCTGGTTGGTGCCAGCATCGGCTTGATGTTTGCGCTGTCGCTGGTGGCGGCACCGGTGCTGGCCGCTGGCATCGGGCTGGTGGGGATTTTTGCGCTGACTGCCACCCTGGCGCTGCTCGGCGTAGCAGCCGTGGTTTGGTGGGTGCCGGCCGAGCCGCAACAGCATAAGAACCTGCCACGCGGCAAGTTGCGCGATGTGCTCGGGTCGGTCGCGCTGATGCGCCTGAACCTGGGCGTTTTTATTTTGCATGCCGTGCAACTGGCGATGTGGCTGGCGCTGCCCGCCATGCTGGTGCAAGCCGGTTTGCCTCATGACGACCATTGGCAGGTCTATTTGCCGGCCGTGCTGGGCTCGTTTGTGCTGATGGGCGGCAGTTTGTTTCAGCTCGAAAAGCGGGGCTACCTGCGGGCGGTGTTTTTAAGCTCGATCGGGTTGACCGTGCTGGTGCAACTGGGGTTGTGGTGGTTGACGCACAAAACCCCCGGCCTGCTGGCGCTGGGCAGCTTGCTGTTTGTCTTTTTTTACGCGTTCAATGTGCTTGAGGCCAGCCAGCCCAGCATGGTGTCGCGCCAGGCCCCCACCAATGCGCGCGGCGCTGCCATCGGGGTTTACAACACGCTGCAGTCGCTGGGATTTTTTGCCGGTGGCCTGGGCGGCGGCTGGCTGGTCAAACATGGCGGTGCCCAGGCCTTGTTCGCGGCCTGTGCCGGGCTGATGCTGTTGTGGCTGCTGGTGGCCTGGCCGATGCAGGCCAACCAAGGAAAAGCCACCGAGCCGATCAGCAAAGCCGGATAAACTGAACCTTTTGACGAGGGAAGCAACATGGCATCGGTGAACAAAGTGATTTTGGTGGGGAATTTGGGGCGCGATCCGGAGGTGCGGACTTTTCCCAGCGGTGACCGTGTGGCCAATGTCGCGTTGGCCACCACCGACAAATGGAAAGACAAGCAGACCAATGAGCTGCGTGAGGCGACCGAGTGGCATCGCGTCCAGTTCACTGGTCGACTGGCCGAAATCGCCGAGCAATACCTGCGCAAGGGCTCGCAAGTTTATGTTGAAGGTAGCCTGCGCACCCGCAAATACACCGACAAGGATGGCATCGAGCGCTACACCACTGACATCCAGGCCCTGCAGATGCAGATGCTCGGTAGCCGCCAGGGCATGGGTGCGCCATCTGGCGATGACGACGGTTTTGGCAGTGGTGCAGGCAATAGTTATTCCCGCCCGGCACCGGCGCCTCGCCCGATGGCGGCCCGGCCAGCCCCGGTACCCGCACCGGCTCCAGCGCCGCCACCCGTCCGGCCAGCGGCTTTGACGATATGGACGACGATATCCCGTTCTGACTTGGCCAACTGGCAGAACTGCTGCCAAAACATCGCAAAAACCCACAAGACCTCGCTGGTCTTGTGGGTTTTTTCATTGCTTGTCCCCAGCCGCCAGTACCATTCGCGCCAGTTTCCAATATACTCCCTACCGTATTTTGAAGGAAATTCCATGCCTGACTTTTTTTTGCTCAATGTGTGGCACCAGGTTCAACCCAGGCGCTTGTTGCCGGGCCTGGCGGTGCTGCTGATGTCAACCCTGGCCGTTGCGCAAAACACCGTGCAGGTGCCAGTGGTCGCGGCACAGATCAAGGCGGTTGGCAATGGTTTCGAGCTTGATGGCGTGGTGCAGCCGGTCAAGCAAAGCACGGTGTCGGCACAGGTCTCGGGTCGCCTGGTTTCCCTGGCCGTCAAAGCCGGTGACCGGGTGTCGGCCGGGCAATTGCTGGCGACCATTGACGACCGCGAGACGCAGACCGGCGTGCAAAGCAGTCAGGCCCAGGTAGCCCAGGCACAGGCGCAGTGGCGCAATGCGCAGTCCAACTTTGACCGCACCCGTGATTTGCAGCGCCAGGGCTTTGTCAGTTCAGCCGCCATGGACACCGCAGATGCCCAGCTCAAGTCTGCCTCGGCGGCGCGCGATCAGGCCAGTGCCGGGGCCAGGCAGGCCGGTTTGTCGCAGGGGTTTACCCGCGTGACGGCACCGTTTGAGGGCTGGGTGCTGCAAACCCAGGCTGATGCCGGTGACCTGGCCGCGCCGGGCAAGCCGTTGCTGACGCTTTACGCCCCGCTACCGTTGCGCGCGGTGGTACAGGTGCCGCTATCAAGGTCCAGCCTGGTCAGCGCCAGCAGCCTGGTAGAAGTTCAGGTGGCTGCGGCAGATGGCGCGCAACAGTGGATTCGCCCGACACAAGTCAGCCATGTGCCCGGCGCTGACGCGGTAGCACAGACCATTGAGTGGCGGCTGGAATTGCCGGCGCAGGCGGTCAAAGGCCTGTTGCCTGGCCAGCAGGTGCGGGTGCGTTTTGCCGCCGGTGAGAAACAGCGCCTGGTGATACCGGCCGCGGCCGTGCTGCGGCGTGGCGAACTGACCGCTGTCTATGTAGCGGGCAATAAGGGTTTTGTGCTGAAGGCGGTTCGCCTTGGCGCTGATCATGGCAGTCAGGGCCTTGAGGTGCTGGCGGGTCTGCAGGCGGCAGATCAGGTGGCGTTGGACCCGGTCAGAGCCGGGCTGAGTGGTGCCACAGCGGCTGTGACCACACCCGCAGCACAGTGAGCCCAGCATGCAAGATCCGACCAAACTAGGGGTTTCCGGCCGACTGGCCAAGGCCTTCAAGCTCAATGCCATCACCCCGCTGCTGGCGTTGGTGGCCTTGCTGCTGGGTTTTTTTGCGGTGCTGGTAACACCGCGCGAAGAAGAGCCCCAGATCAATGTGACCATGGCCAACGTGCTGATTGCGTTTCCAGGGGCCAGCAGCGAGGACGTGCAAAACATGGTGGCACGACCGGCCGAGCAAGTGCTCAGCCAGATCGCCGGTATCGAGCACACTTATTCGGTGTCGCGCCCTGGCATGGCGGTGATGACGGTGCAGTTCAAGGTGGGTGTTCCCAGAACCGAGGCGCTGGTGCGTTTGTATGATGTTCTGGATGCCAATCAGGACTGGCTGCCGCGTGATCTGGGCACGCTAAGCCCGATCGTCAAGCCCATGGGTATCGATGACGTACCGGTGCTGGCGGTGACGATGTGGAGCAAAGAGGCGATTGCGGCGGCCGATCTGGAGCGTGTCGCGCATGCCATGGAGGCCGAACTCAAGCGGGTGCCAGGTACCCGTGAAGTGAAAACCATTGGCGGCCCGTCGCGCGCAGTGCATGTCTGGCTGGACCCGGCGCGTCTGCGCGAGCGGGGGGTTGATCTGCTGTCGCTCAAGGCCTTGCTGGCCTCGGCCAATGTCAGCATGCCTTCCGGATCGGTACTGGACAATTCGGGAGCAGCCGGGCAGATGCTGAAGGTCGAAACCGGCGAGTTTTTGCGCTCGGCTGATGACGTTGGCGACCTGGTGGTGGGGGTCAGCAAGGGTGCGCCGGTGTTTCTGCGCGAAGTGGCGCGCATCGAGACCGGTGCCCAATTGCCGCAACGCTATGTCTGGTTTACCCCTGGCGCGGCCAAGGTGGACGCTGCATCGCCCGCTGGCACACCAGTTGCTGCGCCAGTCGCTGGCGGTGTCTATCCGGCACTGACCATGACGGTAACCAAAAAGCCGGGGACCAACGCGGTTGATGTGGCCAGTGCGGTACGTGTGCGTATTGCGGAACTGCAAAACACCATCATTCCCGCCAACATCGAGACCAGCATTACCCGTGACTATGGTGAAACAGCGGCCGAAAAAGCCAACAAGCTGATTCAGAAACTGGCGTTTGCGACCGGCTCGGTGATCTTGCTGGTCGGCTTTGCGCTGGGCAAACGTGAGGCAGTGATCGTCGGGGCAGCGGTGATTCTGACCTTGACAGCTACCTTGTTTGCGTCCTGGGCCTGGGGTTTTACCCTGAACCGGGTGTCGCTGTTTGCGCTGATTTTTTCGATTGGCATCCTGGTCGATGATGCGATTGTGGTGGTGGAAAACATCCACCGGCACCAGCAACTCAAACCCACAGCCACGCTGCGCCAGATCATTCCGCTGGCCGTCGATGAAGTCGGTGGCCCGACCATTCTGGCGACGCTGACGGTGATTGCCGCGCTATTGCCGATGGCCTTTGTCAGCGGCTTGATGGGGCCTTACATGAGCCCGATCCCTATCAATGCCAGTCTGGGCATGGCGATTTCTCTGGGAATTGCCTTTACCGTGACACCCTGGCTGGCGCTCAAGCTGATGCGCTCGCAAGGCCACGCCCATGGCCACGAACAGCCCGCTGGCAAGGCTTCCAGATTGCAGACCCTGTTTGGCCGGGTGTTGACACCGTTTTTGCAGAGCTCGCGCAAGCGCTGGCTGTTGCTGGCAGGCATTCTTGTGGCTTTGCTGTTGTCGGTCAGCTTGACCCTGTTGCAATGGGTCGTGCTGAAAATGTTGCCCTTCGACAATAAAAGCGAGTTTCAGGTGGTGGTGGAAATGCCCGCAGGCACACCCCTGGAAACCACCGCCGCCGCCTTGCACGAACTCGGTGCCTATTTGGCGCAGCAGCCTGAGGTCTTGAACCTGCAAGCTTACGCGGGCACTGCGTCGCCGATCACCTTCAACGGTCTGGTGCGGCAGTATTACCTGCGCGCCGATGCCGAGCAGGGTGACTTGCAGGTCAACCTGGTGGACAAACATCACCGCGACGACAAAAGCCATGTGATTGCCCAGCGCTTGCGACCGGAGCTGGAAAAAATTGGGCAACGCCATCATGCACGGGTGAAGGTGGTGGAGGTGCCGCCCGGTCCGCCAGTCATGTCACCCCTGGTAGCCGAGGTCTATGGCCCCGATGAAGCGGGCCGCCAACTGCTTGCCAGCCGGATTGCGCAAGCCTTTGAGGCGACCCCGGACATTGTTGGCGTCGATACTTCGCTGAAAGAAAATGCGCCGCGCGCCTACCTCAGGGTGCGTCGGCAACGCGCCGAGTCGCTGGGCATTTCAGTGGCTGCCGTGGCGCAAACCGCTGCCATGGCCCTGGCCGGCGCCGATGCCGCGTATCTGCACGATGGCCACGCCAAGTACCCGGTGCCGGTGCGTCTGCAATTGCCACTGGAGACACAGGTTGGGCTGGACGCAATTCTGGCCCTGCCAATGCGGGCCGCCAACGGGCAAATGGTGCCGCTGTCCGAACTGGTGCAGATTGAGCAAGGGGTGATCGACAAGCCGCTGTTCACCAAAGACTTGCAAGGGCTCAGTTATGTTTTTGGTGACATGGCAGGCAAGCTCGACTCGCCGCTGTATGGGCTATTTGCCATTAGGGGCAAGTTGCCGGACGCGGCGCTGCCCGGCACCGGCGCATTGGGCGAGTACTGGATCAGCCAACCAACCGACCCCTACCGCCAATACGCCGTCAAGTGGGACGGCGAATGGCAAATTACCTATGAAACCTTCCGTGACATGGGCGCCGCCTACGGTGTCGGCCTGATCCTGATTTACCTGCTGGTGGTGGCGCAGTTCAAAAGTTACCTGACGCCGCTGGTGATCATGGCACCGATTCCCTTGACCATCATTGGTGTCATGCCAGGACATGCCTTGCTGGGATCGCAATTTACCGCCACTTCGATGATCGGCATGATTGCGCTGGCGGGCATCATTGTGCGCAATTCCATCTTGCTGGTGGATTTCATCGAATTGCAAATCACGCAGGGTGTGCCGTTCAAGGATGCCGTGGTGCAGTCGGCAGCAGTGCGTGCACAGCCGATTGCGTTGACCGGTCTGGCGGCCATGATCGGCGCTTTCTTCATCCTGGACGACCCGATTTTCAACGGACTGGCGATTTCCCTGATTTTTGGCATTCTGGTTTCGACGGTGCTGACGCTGGTCGTCATACCGGTCTTGTATTACGCGCTGTACTGGCGGCGTATCAAGCCGCTTGAAAGGGCGGCGGCTTCTGGCGACGACATTCATTAACTACTTTTACAGCAGGAGACAAGACATGGCTCACATCGTCATCATGGGTGCTGGCATTGGCGGCATGCCGGCAGCTTACGAAATGCGCGAAATTCTGCCCAAGGAACACCGCGTCACGGTGGTCAACAGCGTTGACTACTTCCAGTTTGTGCCCAGCAACCCCTGGGTGGCTGTAGGGTGGCGCACGCGTGAGGCGATCACGCTGCCGATTGCCCCCTATTTGCAGCGTAAGGGTATCGCTTTCATTCCCAAGGCCGTCACGCAAATCGATGCGGCAGGCAGCAAGCTCACGCTGGTCGGCGGCGAAACGCTGGACTATGACTACCTGGTGATCACCACTGGGCCCAAACTGGCGTTCGATGAGATTCCCGGCGCAGGTCCGGTCAGCTCGGGTGGTGGCGGCTTCACCCATTCGGTTTGCAGCGTGGACCACGCACAGGCGCTTTTTGCCGACTATGAAGAATTTCTGAAAAGTCCCGGCCCGATTGTGGTCGGTGCCATGCCGGGAGCGAGCTGTTTTGGCCCGGCCTATGAATTTGCCATGATTCTTGATACCGACCTGCGCAAGCGCAAGCTGCGCAACAAGGTGCCGATCACCTTCGTCACCAGCGAGCC
>DAOSLL010000091.1:2517-9955 GCA_035368905.1 Rhodoferax sp. | reverse complement strand
GTAGCCGGGGCCCACCACCTTATTGTCAACCGCGTGGCAAGCCAGGCAATTTTTCTTCTTTGCCAGGTCGGCATCGGCCATCACGGAGCTTGTCACCGTGGCGAGAGTCAGCAGTGCAATCAACCTGCGTTTCATGGGCTTGTCCTTTGGAAAAATGGGGTAGAGTTGCTTAACGCCATTGTAGGGACGGCGGTTGACCCGGTCTTGTAAAGTGTTGTCTGTTGTTTGTAACTTTAAATGAAGGAGCCATCATGTATCTACTCGGTTTGGGGCTGGCGCTGCTGGTGTTGAAATACATCGAATGGGCCCCTGTCACAAACTGGTCCTGGTGGGTTGTGATGACACCCTTTGGGCTGGCGGTAGCCTGGTGGGCCTGGGCCGACAGCACCGGCTATACCAAACGCAAGGCGATGGCGCAAGAGGAAAAGCGCCGTGACGAACGCCGTGAGCGCACCAAACAAGCGCTGGATGCCAACTACCGGAAAAGGCCGCGCGGGTAGGCCAGTTTCAATAGTCGCCAAACCGTATGCGCAGTACCCATGTTGGCGGCATTGGCAGGCGTTGGCGGATAATCCAAGGCGCATTTTCCCCTGTTTGATTTCTATTTTTTTGACGATTCATCATCATGCCTGTTTACCGTTCCAAGACCACCACTGCCGGTCGCAACATGGCTGGCGCTCGCTCGCTGTGGCGCGCTACCGGCATGAAAGACGACGACTTCGACAAGCCCATCATTGCGGTGGTTAACTCATTTACCCAGTTTGTGCCGGGCCACGTGCATCTGAAAGACCTTGGCCAACTGGTGGCGCGCGAGATTGAGGCGGCAGGCGGTGTCGCCAAAGAGTTCAACACCATTGCGGTTGATGACGGCATTGCCATGGGCCATGACGGCATGCTGTATTCGCTGCCGAGCCGCGACATCATTGCTGATTCGGTCGAATACATGGTCAATGCCCATTGTGCTGATGCCATGGTGTGCATCTCCAACTGCGACAAGATCACGCCGGGGATGCTGATGGCGGCCATGCGGCTGAATATCCCGGTGGTGTTTGTCTCGGGTGGCCCGATGGAAGCCGGCAAGACCCGTTTGCTGAACCCGGCGACCCAAAAGCTCGAATTCAAGAAACTCGACCTGATCGACGCCATGGTGATGGCGGCCGACGACCAGGTGAGCGATGCCGACGTGGCCGAGGTGGAACGCTCCGCCTGTCCGACCTGCGGCTCCTGCTCCGGCATGTTCACCGCCAACTCCATGAACTGCCTGACCGAGGCGCTGGGCCTGGCCTTGCCGGGCAACGGCACCGTGGTGGCCACGCATGCCGACCGCGAGCAACTGTTCAAGCGCGCCGGTCATCTGGCGGTGGAGTTGTGCCAGCGCTATTACGAGCAGGACGACACGACCGTGCTACCGCGCTCCATGGGCTTCAAGGCCTTTGAGAACGCCATCACCCTGGACATTGCCATGGGCGGCTCCACCAACACCATCCTGCACATCCTGGCGATTGCCCAGGAAGCCGAGATTGACTTCACCCTGGCCGATATCGACCGACTGTCGCGCAGCGTGCCGCAATTGTGCAAAGTGGCGCCCAACACCAACAAGTACCATATCGAAGACGTGCACCGTGCCGGTGGCATTTACGGCATCCTGGGCGAGTTGGACCGTGCCGGCAAGCTGCACACCGATGTGCCGACCGTGCACAGCAAGACCTTCAAGGAAGCGCTGGACCGGTGGGACATTGCGCGCAATCCGTCGGACGCGGTGAAGACTTTCTACATGGCTGGCCCCGGTGGCATTCCCACGCAAGTGGCGTTCAGCCAAAGCGCGCGCTGGCCCAGCCTGGACCTTGACCGCGCCGAGGGCTGCATCCGCAGTGGCGAACATGCCTTCAGCAAAGAAGGCGGCCTGGCCGTGCTGCGCGGCAATATTGCGCTGGACGGCTGTGTGGTGAAGACGGCTGGTGTGGATGACAGCCTGATGGTGTTTGAAGGCCCGGCACACATTACCGAGTCACAAGACGAGGCGGTCGAGCACATCCTGGCCGATCAGGTCAAAGCCGGTGACGTGGTCATCGTCCGCTATGAGGGCCCCAAGGGTGGCCCCGGCATGCAGGAAATGCTCTACCCGACCTCGTATATCAAGTCCAAAGGTCTGGGTAAAGCCTGTGCGCTGTTGACCGACGGGCGTTTTTCGGGTGGTACTTCGGGGCTGTCGATTGGCCACGCTTCGCCCGAGGCGGCGGCGGGCGGAGCCATCGGACTGGTGCGCAACGGTGATCGCATTCGCATCGACATTCCCGGCCGCAGTATCAATGTGTTGGTGTCAGACGACGAACTCGCCAGACGCCGCGCCGAGCAGGATGCCCTGGGCTGGAAACCCGCCCAGCCGCGCAAGCGCAAAGTTTCTGCTGCCCTCAGGGCTTATGCCAAATTGGTGATGTCGGCTGACAAGGGTGCAGTGCGTGATCTGTCGCTGCTTGAAGACTGAGCCTTTTTGACACGGGCCAGCGCAGCGCTGCCGCCCGATGGGTGAATCCAAATGAAGCGAAAACAGTCAATGTTCATGAGGATTTACAGATGAAAGCGCGCTTAGCCGACGAATCAAGTTTGAACTGGTGAGCGATGAATCACCGGGCATTTTGGCTGCGCAATTGCGCAAAAATAAGTCTGGCGGCAGCTTCAGGGTCATCAGCCGAGCAGATGGCGCTGACCACCGCCAGGCCATCCGCACCGGCTTGCAGCACTTCGCCCGCTTGCGCCAACTGAATGCCACCAATCGCAACCAGTGGCAAGGCGGTGGCAGCGCGTACCTGCCGCAGCCCGTCCAATCCCCAGGGCGGCGCGGTGTCGGTTTTGGTCGGTGTCGGGTAAATCGGGCTGACGCCCAGGTAATCGACCGGCTGCATGGCAGCATTCGCCACGTCATCCATGGTTTCCACTGACAGGCCAATGAACACTTGCGGCGGCAGCAAACGGCGTGCCACTGCCACCGGCATGTCAGACTGGCCCAGATGCACACCCTGTGCGCCACACGCCAGCGCCACGTCAATGCGGTCGTTGATGATCAAGGGCACGGCAAAAGCTGCCAGCAGGTCCTGCATCGCCAGTCCCATGGCAACAAAGTCGCGGGTGCAGAGGCTTTTCTCACGCAGTTGCACGCAAGTCACGCCACCCTTGAGCGCCGCCAGCACCACATCTGCCAGCGCCCGACCCCGTAAACTGGCCTGATCCGTCACCAGGTACAGGCGTAGCGCGCGAGTCAGGGTCGCACGCGCAGTTGCATCAGCAACATCGGAATGCACGATCATGAAGAAACCGCCATTCTGAGCTGACGCTCAAAGCTGGCCTGATCGAGCAACTGCAATTGGTCCAGCAGGGCTATCTGCAGGCTGCCGACTCCCTGGTTGCGCTGCTGCACCGCTTGCGCGGCCACTTCGCCAACGACGCCGAGGTAAGCCATGGCAGACAGCGTGGCACGCCAGGCATCGGGCTGCACCGCACAAAAGGCACCGACCAGGGCACTGGCAGAGCAACCCACACCGGTGATGCGGGTCATCCACTCGTGGCCATTGGACAGACTGGCGTGGCGACCGTCGGCATCGAACACATGGTCCACCGGGCCGCTGACGCACACCACGCCACCGGTCTGCAGGGCCAGTGCGCGGGCGCATTGCAGCGCGTCACCGACAGCCGCGCTGCTGTCCACACCGCGTGTTTGGGCGGCGCTGCCCGCCACGCTCATGATCTCGGAGGCGTTGCCCCGGATCACCGAGGGCATGGCCTGCTTCAGGAGTACCTTGATACTATCGTTTCTATAGCTTGTTGCGCCCGCTCCGACTGGGTCGAGCACGGTTTTTATGCCCTTTTTGCTGGCGATCTCCAGTGCTTTGCGCATGCTCTCGATCCAGTACGGCTCAAGCGTGCCAATGTTGAGCACCAGCGCCTGCGCGATGCTGGCCATGTCGGCAACTTCTTCGTGGGCATGCGCCATCACCGGCGATGCGCCCATGGCCAGCAGCACATTGGCATTGAAGTTCATCACCACCAGATTGGTGATCGAATGCACCAGTGGGCGCACGCTGCGAACCGACAACACGTCGGCCCATAGATCAGCAGGAAGAATTGGATGGCTCATGTCGGTTCCTAGTGAATACCCGGGATGACACGAGGCAAAAAAGCTTTGTTGACGCTTTCCTACGCTGGCATGACCCAGATCAGGTTCAAAGAGTGTTTCTCAGCCACCCGACCGGGCGGCACCTCTAGCGGGCCAGATTATGACGGATTAACTCAGAAGCCAGTCAGACAAATGGCGCATTGGCGGTGTACTGATCGCAGTGGCCCGTTTTGCGTCGACTGCTTGACTCGCAACTGGGCTTTGGGTCGGGAAATCTGGCGCAAACTGGCCCCGCTGGGCCGCTGGGCCGCTGGGCCGCTGGGCCGCTGCCCGCTGTTCGATCCAAACAGTCGGCAGGCTCCTGGACTCGTCGCTGTTCATTATTTCAGGGCAAACTGCATAACATCAGTGAACGCGTGGGTCTTGGGCTTCTGGGTGTCTCAAGGGTTCAAGCAAACATACCTTGACCAGTTCGGCCGCACTGACAAGCGCAATGCGTTGTTGCAAACCGCTTGTGAAGCTGGCCAAACAAGTGTCTTGCAACGACGCTGTGCGCCCAAAAACGTCGGTCCAGATAGGGAAAGTTATTACTGACCACATCCTTGACAGTCCCGGCGACGGGGCGGTTTTCAAGGCGCAAACACCTGCAGCAACTGATCGAGTCCGCCTGCATTGATGCATACCTGGGCAAAGTCGCGTACCGTCGGCTTGGCGTGGTAGGCCACTGCCAGCCCGGCTGCACTCATCATCGGAATGTCGTTGGCACCATCGCCCATGGCAATGCTCTGCAGTGGCGATAGGCCAAGCTGTGCACAGGTCGCGAGCAACATCTTGCGCTTTTCGTCGCCGTCACAGATGTCACCCCAGGGCTGGTCGAGCAAGCGACCGGTCAGCTTGGCGTCCACCACTTCAAGCACATTGGAGCGGGTGTAGTCAATGGCAAGCAGGTCGCGGACATGGTCGGTGAAATAGGTGAAACCGCCCGACACCAGCAACACTTTCAGTCCGGCACGCTGGCAGGCCGCAACCAGGGTGGCGGCTCCGGGGTTGAGCTGCAGACGTTCATGCAGCACCAAATCCATTTGCACGGTGGTAACGCCCTTGAGCAGCCTGACGCGCCTGCGCAAACTGTCCTTGTAGTCGGCAATCTCGCCTTGCATGGCCGCCTCGGTGATGGCGGCCACTTCAGCCTTGCGACCGGCCGCATCGGCGATTTCATCGACACATTCGATGTTGATCAGGGTCGAATCCATGTCAAAGGCGATCAGTTTGAAATCACTGAGCTTGAGCGGTGGTCTGATGCCTTTGATGACCAGGTCGGCGGCTTCAAGTGGGTGGCTCATGTGGTTCATCCATTTCCCGTGGGGCGTTGTCATGCTGCTCAGTTTTTGACCGCGTTGAGCCGCTTCACCCCGGCGACAAAGCGCGCCAGCGTGGCAGACAGCACACCGCGTGGAATGGTGATTTCAATCAATTGAAATTTGCCCCTGGTGACGATTGCCTTGGCCAGCGCCGCCTGCAGCTCGGCGCGGCTACCGACGCGTACCCCATCGCCGCCCAGGCCGCTGGCCATTTCGGCAAAACCCCAGTGCCCCAGGTCGTTGAAAGACGATTCGGGCTGGAAAGTGCGCAGCATTTCCCAACTGGCGTTGTTGAACAACAGCACGATCGGATCCCAGCCATAACGCTTGCAATTGCCCAATTCCCAGCCGGTCATCTGAAACGCCCCGTCACCCACCAGAATCAGCGGGCGTTCACCGGTGGCGGCCTGCAGGCCCAGCCCGGCCGGCACGCCGAAACCCATGGTGGCGTAGTAGCCGGGTGCCACCAGCGCAGTGTGCTCTATTTCCATCGCGGTAAACAGGCAGTCGCCCATGTCAGAGGCAATTGGCATCTTGCCGTGCTCGGCCATCAGGTCGTTGACCGCCGTGGCAATGTCGGTCGGGTTGATGCTGCTGGCATCGGCCTGCAGGTGGCGTGGAAAGACCTGGGGCGTGATGTCAAAGGCTTTGTCAACGCTGCCGACGCGCTGCAGCATCCGGTCAACCAGCGCGGCCAATGGCAGCTTGTCGTAGGTGTGGTAGCCAATATTGACCTGCCCATTGAGTGCCTGAATGGTTTTGCGCATGTCGATTTTGGTCTCGGACACGGCAAAGTTGGTGTCGCAAATGATCTCGCCGAGCAAAAACAGGCCGTCCGAGCCTTCGACCAGTTGGGTGACCTCAGGAAAACCGGCTACCCCCATGTAGGTGCCGACCAGTGGCGCGTCCTGGCCTGACAGCAAGCCGCGGCCCATGAAGCTGGTAACCACCGGCAGCCCGAGCCGCCGCGACAGGGCCGCGACCTTGTCTTCCAGCCCATAGCGGCGTACCTCGACACCCGCCATCAGTACCGGCGAGCTGGCCCGGCCCAGGCGCTCCAGGATTTCATCAACGCAGGCGTTGAGGGCATCCTGATCAACCGGCTGCGGTGTTTCTGGAACCACTTCGGCGCAAGTTACAGCCACCATGTCGCGTGGAATCTCGATGTACACCGGTTCTGAATGCCGCAGGCAACTCGCCAGCACGCGGGCAATGTCGGTTGGCGCACGGGCTGCGTCATCGAGTCGCACCTGGTCACAGGTGATCTCCTTGAAGATATGGAACTGTGAGTCGAGTGTTTTGGCCTGATGGTGCAGCAGCAGCCCGGAGCGCGATTCACCCTTGCCAGGCCCACCCGACAGCACCACCAGCGGCGACTTTTCGGCAAAGGCTGCCGCCACCGAGTTGATCATGTTCAGCGCCCCGGCCCCATAGGTAACGGCCGCTACCCCCAGCCCGGCATTGATGCGCGCTGCCGCGTCAGCCGCAAAGCCAACACCCGGCTCATGCGACAGGGTGTAGAGCGGCAGGATTTTTGAGTCTTCAATGATGCGGAAGTAGGGCAGGGCAAAGTCGCCCGGGATGCCAAAGATTTGCCGGGCACCGTGCTTTTTGAGCGCGTGCAGCAGCGATTCGGTGAGGTTCATGGGTAATGGCTCCAAAACAAGGGGTGGCGGGATTATCGCGTTCGCTGGTTGGCTAGCCGCCGCTGCCAACCCGTGTTGCATCCGTCACAGCAGGGCATGATGCAGACCCCTCTTTGTGACTGGCAATGCCGTGTTCGATAGAACCTAGGGTAAGTTTGTTCTTTTGGCATCGTCGTCAATCCCGCCTGCGCGGGAATGACGGTAAATCAACGACTTAGCGAAAGAGCAAATGTGTCTTGGATCGAAGCCACGCCATGCTTGACTGCAAAGGACAAAGGACAAAGGACAAAGGACAAAGGACAAAGGACAAAGGACAAAGG
>DAOSLL010000091.1:0-2417 GCA_035368905.1 Rhodoferax sp. | reverse complement strand
AGGACAAAGGACAAAGGACAAAGGACAAAGGACAAAGGACAAAGGACAAAGGACAGAGGGTTTGTTGCAAGGGCCAGTCGCACCACGATAGTCAAGGTCTGTTGATCGCTGCAACAATGTCGGAGTCCGACCCCGGTCGTCGCGCCACTGGTTCAGCTCAGAAAGCAGTCTTAAAGAGCAATCGGGTTCAGATCCAAATGTCACCCGCCGATACCTGATTACTATAAAAAAAATAGCTTTCAGCGCATAATCCACGGGGGCTGCAGGCCAAATACTCATGAAACTGTGGCTGAAATTGAAACGGAGAATTCAAAGCAAATGCTACGATGCTTGGGCCCCCCGTAGCGAATTGACAGCGCCACACCTGGCCCATGAAAGTGTGCGCAGAGCCCTATTTCTCTGTGCGACCTGGGTCCTGGTTCGCTCTGATGGCCGCAAAGTCGGATTCGTCCCAGATTCACTGTACCCGTGGCTTGCCTGACAACGGTTTGAGGAGCGATGAAGTCCAGAGCAAGTTCATGAACCCGGCAAGCAGCGGAGCAGCCAGCCGCCGCAAAAAATCGCGATGACGGGCGCTCAGCCTTCGACGTTTGCCGACTTGGCTGCCGTGATTCGCTCCAGCCAGGCCAACAGGCAGTCTGCTACCTTGATCCAGTGCGTGTCAAGCATCATGGCGTGACCCATGTCGCGGAAGATGTGCAACTCGGCCTTGTAGAAGCGGGCGGTTTGCTCGACAAATGTGGGTGCCACGAGTACATCGTTGTGGGCGCCGAGCACCAGAACTGGCATGCGCAAGGTTTCGGGTTTGAGCTGCAGCGCTGTTGACGACATCATGTCCATCGACACCACCTGCGATTCGGCTTGCATGTAGTTGAACAAACCGAGCAATTTGCTCTCTGGCATGTCCCTGGAAAACAAGATCTTGCGCATGATCATTGGCGTGCCAAATCTGGGACCGAGCATGGAAAGCTGGGCCATTTGCTGGAACAGGAACGGATGACGCATCGCCATGTGCATGGTGGTTGCCATCAGACCCTGCGGTGGCACCGAAGCCATCAACACCAGTCCGGACGCGTGGCGATGCTTTTCCAGATACTTCTGAATCACCATGCCACCCATCGAATGACCAATCATGATGGGCGCACAGGAAAAGCTTGCGGCGACTTTTTCAAGGTCGGCGACATAGTCAGCCAGCCGCCAGGTCGCGATGCGCTCGAGACCTTCGCTGCGGCCATGACCGCGCAGACTGAAGGCATGGGCTTCATAGCCATGCTCGGCGAAGTAGGGTAAAAAGTGATCGCTCCAGACGCGTGCATCCGAAAAAGAGCCATGCAGGAACAACAGCGGCACTCGCTTGGCAGTCGTCGCAGGATAGCGGCTGATCATGTCCAATTTCATAACAGGAAATCTTATGTGGTTAAAAAACGCGGCAACCTGGCGTACAGGATGGACTTGATTGGGCCTTTGATGTGCTGCTGCCCATGTGAATGATGAAATCTATCAAAAAAGTGAAATCAACGGGCGATGCGCCCTCGCATCAAGTCATGCTCAAGCATCGACAGGCGCGCAGTTTGTTGCATTGGTTGAAGCTGCGCAGATCATCGGCGCAAACCGGCGCAACCAGGTACATCAGGGTTTCAACAGATTCAGCGCTTGAAGTGAATTGCACCAGCAAGAAACCCGACAGAAACAGGTGCGTCCCGCCTCAGTGCGGGGTCGATGCCAGGGCAAAAGCGCACCGGGACATCGACCCAACTACCCTCAATCTCCCTTAGGCCAGCGTGCCGATGTTGTTCAGATCGGTAAAGGCTTGTTTCAGTCTGGCACGGAAAGCGTCTTCGCCCTTGCGCATCCATGCGCGTGGGTCGTAGAACTTCTTGTTGGGCTTGTCGTCACCCTCGGGGTTGCCGATCTGGCCTTGCAGATAACCTTCATTTTTCTTGTAGAAAGCGCGCACGCCATCCCAGAAGGCCCATTGCAGGTCGGTGTCGATGTTCATCTTGACGACACCGTAGCCGATTGCTTCGCGGATTTCTTCCAGGGTCGAGCCCGAGCCGCCATGAAACACAAAGTTGACCGGGCCGGGCTTGGTGCTGAATTTCTTTTGCACGTAGTCCTGCGAATTCTTCAGGATGATCGGCTGCAGTTTCACGTTGCCTGGCTTGTACACGCCATGCACATTGCCAAAGGCGGCGGCGATGGTGAAGCGGTCGCTGACCTTGGACAGTGCTTCGTAGGCAAAAGCAACGTCTTCGGGCTGGGTATAGAGCTTGGAGCTGTCAACGCTGGAGTTGTCAACGCCGTCTTCTTCGCCACCGGTTACGCCGAGTTCGATTTCAAGGGTCATGCCCATCTTGCTCATGCGCTCAAGGTAACGGCTGCAAATTTCGATATTTTCCTGAATTGGCTCTTCCGAC
>DAOSLL010000090.1:0-10064 GCA_035368905.1 Rhodoferax sp. | reverse complement strand
CCCGCGACCGGACGGATTTGTTCGGTGGCGTGACTGGCCAGTTCTGCAGTCATCAGGAACACTTGGCCACGTTCGAGCTTGACGCTGAATTTTGGTGTGCAGCCTTCATCCGGTGCCACCGCCTGGCCGCTGCACAGGCCAATCGTCCAGTTGTGCAGCGGACAGGCGACGCTGCTGCCAAACACGATACCCTGGCTTAACGGGCCACCCTTGTGCGGGCAGCGGTCGAGCAGGGCAAACAGCTCGTCCTTGTCGTTGCGAAACACCGCGACATCCATGCCAGCGCTGCGCTTGACGCGCCGTGCGCCCAGAACGGGGATGTCTTCAAGCTGGCAAATCAGCGTCCAATCGGTCATCTTGCTATTCCTTGTATAGCTGCTTGCGCAGGCTGTGTATGGGCTGAAGGCCAAAAAGTCTCATAAATCAGGTTAACTTGGCCAGCAGCGGATTGAAGACTATGTTTTTAATAGCTGCTTGCGCTTATCTGACATGGGCTAGAGCCATAAAAAGCATTCAATGCCGGATTGAATGCAGTTAAACCGTCAGGGCTGCAAACTGGCGTGTATCGACCGCCGCCTTGTCAAAGTCAAACCACGGGTCAGGCTCGCCATCAAGTGCAAACTGCAACTGCGCCCAAAGCGCCAAGCGACCCGCATGGTCTTCGAGAATGCGCTTTTTGACGTAATCGAGGCCGACCCGGTTCACATAGTGCACGGTGCGCTCCAGATACCAGCCCTCGCTGCGGTACAGCTCGCAAAATGCGCCGGTGTATTCCAGCACTTCGGCGGCGGTTTTGAGCTTGACCAGAAAGTGCGCCACTTCGGTCTTGATGCCGCCGTTGCCGGCCACATACATTTCCCAGCCGCTATCGACCCCGATGATGCCGACATCCTTGATGCCAGCCTCGGCACAGTTGCGCGGGCATCCCGATACGGCAAACTTGACCTTGTGCGGCGCGTACATTCGCCACATGGCGCGCTCAAGATCCTTGCCCATCTGGGTGCTGTCTTGCGTGCCCATGCGGCACCATTCGCTGCCGACGCAGGTTTTGACCGTGCGCAGCGCTTTGGCGTAGGCGTGGCCGCTGGGCATGCCAATCTCTTGCCAGACCGCTTGCAGGTCTTCTTTTTTGACCCCCAGCAGGTCAATCCGCTGGCCACCAGTGACCTTGACCGTCGGAATTTTGTATTTATCCACCACGTCGGCAATGCGGCGCAGCTCGCTGGCGTTGGTTTCGCCGCCCCACATGCGCGGAATCACGCTGTAAGTGCCGTCTTTCTGGATATTGGCATGGCTGCGTTCGTTGATAAAGCGGCTTTGCGGGTCGTCTTTGGCCTCTTTCGGCCAGGTGCTGATCAGGTAATAGTTGACCGCCGGGCGGCAACTGGCGCAACCGTTGGGGGTTTTCCACTCCATAAAGGCAAACACATCAGCAATGCTGAGCAGCTTGTTGCCTTTGATGGCCTCGCGCACCGCCTGGTGACCGTGCTCGGTACAGGCGCACATGGCCTTGGTTTTGGGCGTGGCCGAGTAGTCGGCACCGGCGGTAAAAATCAGCAGTTGCTCGACCAGCCCGGTGCAGGAGCCGCAGGACGCGCTGGCCTTGGTGTGTTTGCGCACTTCGTCCAGGGTGAACAGGCCTTTTTCCTTGATCACCTTGCAGATGGTGCCCTTGGTGACACCATTGCAGCCGCACACCTCGTCGCTGTCTTGCATGGCTGCGGCCTTGTTCTGGCCCTGGTGACCGGCATCGCCGATGTTGCTTTCGCCAAACATCAGCCGATCGCGGATGTCGGCAACGGGTCGCCCATCACGCAGCAGTTTGAAATACCAACTGCCATCGACCGTGTCGCCATACAGGCAGGCACCAACCAGCTTGTCGTCCTTGAGAACAATTTTTTTGTAAACCCCGCCCTTGGGGTCGCTCAGGATGATTTCCTCAAAGCCTTCGCCGCCAACAAAGTTGCCAGCAGAAAACAGGTCGATGCCGGTGACCTTGAGCTTGGTTGAGGTCAGTGACCCAACATAGCGGCCAATGCCAAACTGCGCCAGATGGTTGGCCGCCACCTTGGCCTGCTCAAACAATGGGGCCACCAGACCATAAGCGGTACCCCGGTGGGCGGCGCATTCACCGACTGAGTAAATCCGCGCATCGGTGGTGGTTTGCAGCGTGTCGTTGACCACAATGCCCTTATCGCAATGCAGCCGCATGCTTTGCGCCAGTTCGACGTTGGGCCGAATACCGACTGCCATGACCACCAGATCGGCTGCTACAACGCTACCATCTTTGAAGCTCACTGCGCAGACCCGGTCTGGACTAGAGGCCAATTTTGCTTGCAAATCCGGCACACAAGCGGCAGCCGCCTGGAACTCTGCATCGGCACTGGCACCGGCTAGGTCGGCCGGGCTGAGCAGCGCCTGGGTTTGCGCTCCCATCAAAAAATTCAGGCCACGTTCTGCTAGCGATTTTTGCAGCAGCTTGCCTGCCACTGCGTCCAATTGGCGCTCCATCAGCGTCGGCATCACATGCACCACGCTGACTTTCATGCCACGCAGCATCAGGCCGTTGGCGGCTTCCAGGCCGAGCAGGCCGCCACCAATGACCACCGCGTGCTGGTAGGTGGTGGCAGCATCGATCATCGCGTTGGTGTCGGCAATGTCGCGGTATGCGATCACACCTTTGAGGTCAATGCCGGGCACCGGCAGCATGAACGGGTTGGAGCCGGTACACAGCAGCAGGCGGTCATAGTCAGCGCTAAGCGTCTCGCCGGCCGCATTGTGGGCATGCACCAGCCGCCGGGCTCGGTCAACCGAAGTCACGCGCCAGCCAGCATGCAGGGTGATGTGGTTGTCGGTGTACCAGGCCCAGTCGTTGAGAACGATTTGGTCCAGGGTTTGCTCGCCAGCCAGCACCGGCGACAGCAAAATGCGGTTGTAGTTGGGATACGGCTCGGCCCCAAACACCGTGATGTCATACAACTCGGGCGCAATTTTGAGCAACTCTTCAAGGGTGCGCACACCTGCCATGCCGTTGCCGACCATCACAAGTTTCATTTTTTTCATCGGATTCTCCAAACTCAATTGCAGCGCACAACACCATTACAAGGACATCACAAAGATATGGCCAGCACGGCGGTGATGCGGTCTTGCATCGCCACCGGAATCACCAGGCTCTGGCCCAGCAGGCTCGGCACGCCGGTGGCAAATACTTGCGCGATGATGTTGTCGTCAAGCGCTAGTTTGTCGTCATCGGCGGCTACCGCAGTCGGCTGTGCTTCGGCGAAACTGAAGCTGTGAACCAGGTGCGACTGCAGGGCATCGGGCTGCCAGACATCGACCTGGCTGGCAATTGGGGTGGCCAGTGCACTCAAAAATGCCAGCACATAGATATTGCCGTCGGTCGAACCGCAAGGCACCGCAAAACCCCGGTTGATGCCCACTTTTAGGGCGCTGTCAGCACGCAAAAAGCCCGAACCACGGCCCAGGTCGGGCATGAACACCGGGGCCTGCCCGGCCCAGGTGCGACCCGGCAGGCCGGTGCCGCGCCGAAAACTGGTGTGGCTGGAGAGGAATTCAAAGGTGTCGCCGGTGTTGCCGTAGTAGCCGCTGAGCAGCGTCATGTCGGTCGACTCTTCGGGCTGGTTGTGCCAAAGCTCAATGGCTCCGGCCAGGTCAACCGCATCGCTGCAAAACAGCACCACCACAGTGCACAGGCGCTTATCCGCAAACAGCGGCAGCGCAATGGCACAACTCAGGCCGTCCGCCTGCGCTGCCGCAGCACGGCGAAAACTTGGGGCTTGAAGGGTTTTGAGCATCAGCGGGTGACCGCATTCCCAGGCCTGGCCGGGCAGACCCTCGCCACGACCAAAGCACAGCTTGCGGGTGGCGGCCTCAAAGCGTTTGGCCGGGCCAAACAGGCCACCGCCAAACTCCAGCACGGTGCCATCGTCGCCGGGCACCCAGTATTCAATGCAGCGGATAAAGGTTTTATTGGTCATGGGGTGTCCTTGGCTGGTCATGTGGCTCAGGCGGCCTTTTCGACATGACTTTGTCGGGTGTACAAAAAGTCAATCACCGCCTTGCGGTACTGCACATAGTGGCGGTCTTCGGCCAATTCGACCCGGTTGCGCGGTCGCGCCAGCTTGACCGACAGCACTTCGCCGATGGTGGCTGACGGGCCGTTGGTCATCATCACAATTTTGTCGCTGAGCAGTACGGCTTCATCCACATCGTGGGTCACCATCACCACCGTGGCCCGGGTTTTGCTCACAATGTCGAGCAACTCGTCTTGCAGCTTGGCACGGGTCAGTGCGTCAAGCGCGCCAAACGGCTCGTCCATCAGTAGCACCTTGGGCTGCATCGCCAAGGCACGGGCAATGCCGACACGCTGCTTCATGCCGCCCGAAATCTCGCCGGGGCGTTTTTGTGTCGCCGGGGTCAAACCCACCAGCGCCAGCGCGGCGTGGGTACGCTGGGTCAGTTGCGCCTTGTTCTCGGACGCGGTACCGGTAGATTTGCTGGCCGCACCAAACACCCGTTCGACACCAAGGTAAACATTCTCGAAGCAGGTCAGCCAGGGCAGCAGCGAGTGGTTTTGAAACACCACGGCACGATCCGGGCCGGGGCCGGCGATTTCACGGTTGTCGCACAGCAGGTGGCCCTGGGTCGGCATGGTCAGCCCGGCGATCAGGTTCAGCAGAGTCGATTTGCCGCAACCCGAGTGACCGATCAGGGCGACAAATTCACCCTTGGCAACTGTCAGGTGAATGTCTTGCAAGGCGCAAAACGGGCCATTTTTGGTTTTGAAAACTTGCTCGACACCACTGATGTCGATGAACTTGGTGGTTTGGTTTTCGTTCACGACTTCACCTCTTCAAAGGTGAAGGCGGTGGCAATTTTGATCAGGACATATTCCAGAATCAGGCCAACGATGCCGATCACAAAGATGGCGATGATGATGTTTTTGACATTCAGGTTATTCCACTCGTCCCAGACCCAGAAACCGATGCCGACACCGCCGGTCAGCATCTCGGCCGCCACAATCACCAGCCAGGCGGTGCCCACGGCCAGCCGCACACCAGTCAGCATGTAAGGCAGCACCGAGGGAAACAAAATTTTGGTGACGATCTTCCACTCGCTCAAATTCAGCACGCGGGCCACGTTCATGTAATCCTGCGGCACCCGCTGCACGCCGACAGCGGTGTTGATGATCATCGGCCAGATCGAGCAGATGAAAATCGTCCAGATCGCTGCCGGGTTGGCCCCCTTGAACACCAGCAGGCCAATCGGCAGCCAGGCCAAGGGCGACACCGGGCGCAGCAGGCTGATCAGCGGGTTGAACATGCGGCTTAAAAATTCAAACCGGCCAATCGCAAATCCGGCCGGAATGCCGACCGCCGCCGCCAGCCCAAAGCCGACCGCCACCCGTTCCAGGCTCATCAAAATGTTCCAGCCGACACCCTGATCGTTAGGGCCATTGCGGTAAAACGGGTCGCTGAAAATGACCACTGCCTGCTTGAAGGTGGCCAGCGGCGACGGGATGCTGCTGGAAGTGCCGAGAGACACCAGCGCCCAGACCCCGATCAGCAGCCCCAGACCAAACAGCGGCGGCAGCACTGCCAGCCACAGACCGCGCCAGTCATAAGCTGGTTTGTGGCTATTTTGTTTTGCATCTTTTTGACCTGTAGCCCTTGCTGTGTCTGTGCTGACAGCTACTTTTTTCATTGCAATTTTTGCGGCTGACGAAGCCACAGGCGAGGGGATTGAGGTTTCAAGTGGCGAGTGAAAAACGGCGCTGACCATGGTGTTTCCTTTTTGATGCGTTGCAAGCAGAGCTGGTACGCTGGCGTGTGACGGCGGCCAGCGATGCCATGTTTCAGACCTTGATCTTGAAACCGTCAGCGTATTTGTTTGGGTCTTTGCCGTCCCACACCACGCCGTCCATCAGTTTGCTGCTGCGCATCAGGTCCTTCGGCAGCGACGTTTTGCTGGCAGCAGCGGCTTGCTTGTAAATCTCGATCTGGTTGATCTGTTTGGCCACCGCCAGGTAATCGGGGTGCTCCTTTAACAGACCCCAGCGCTTGTGTTGGGTCAAAAACCACATCCCGTCAGAAAGATAGGGGAAGTTGACCGCGCCGTCGTTGAAAAACTTCATGTAATTGGGGTCGTCCCAGGTTTTGCCCAGGCCATTTTGGTAGCGGCCCAAAATGCGCTGATTGATGGCATCCACGCTGGTGTTGACATAGCTTTTGGCGGCAATGGTTTCAGCCATCTTGTTTTTGTTTTGCAAGCTCGCGTCAATCCACTTGCCAGCTTCCAGAATCGCGGCGGTGACAGCACGCGCCGTGTTGGGGTATTTCTTGACAAAGTCGCCGGTGGTGCCAAGCACTTTTTCCGGGTGGTCTTTCCAGACATCTTGCGAGGTGCTGGCGGTGATGCCAATGCCGTCAATGATGGCGCGGTGGTTCCAGGGTTCGCCGACGCTGTAGCCGTCCATATTGCCCACCCGCATATTGGCCACCATTTGCGGTGGCGGCACGGTGATGACCTTGGCATCTTTCATCGGGTTGATGCCGTTGGCGGCCATCCAGTAATACAGCCACATGGCGTGGGTGCCGGTCGGGAAGGTCTGGGCAAAGGTGTATTCGCGCTTCTCAGAAGCCATCAGCCGGGCCAGGCTCGGGCCATCGACTGCGCCTTTGTCGGCCAGCTTTTTGCTCAACGTGATGGCCTGGCCATTGTTGTTGAGCGTCATCAGCACCGCCATGTCTTTTTTCGGGCCACTCACCCCCAGATGCACGCCGTAAATCAGGCCGTACAGCACATGGGCAAAGTCCAGTTCGCCGGTAACCAGCTTGTCGCGCACCCCGGCCCAACTGGCTTCCTTGGTCGGGGTGATCTTGACCCCGTATTTTTTGTCCAGCCCGAGTTCTGCCGCCATCACCACGCTGGCGCAGTCGGTCAGCGGGATAAAGCCGATTTTGACCTCGGTTTTTTCCGGCGCATCAGAGCCTGCGGCATAGACCGCAGTGCGCAGTGCCGGACTGATGCCGATGGCACCGACGGCAGCGGTTTGCAGAACAGCGCGGCGACTCAGGCTAGGTTTCAGAAAATCAGTCATGACAATTTCCCCAGGTGACGCGAACCTGACCCCGGCGCACAGCACCCAGGACAGTCCAGCGAAGTTTCAGAACGAAAAAAAAGGCGACCTCACGTAACAAAACAGTTCCAAAGAAGCTGTTTGCCAAATGGGGACGCCTTTGTCCGGTGACGATGTTCGCAGCCCGCCGTTGGACTGGAACTTTCGTGCAACCCTTGCGGGTCTTGCTAACATACAAGCAATAAACGCGCCAGTATGAATCAACCCGCATATTGCTACACTAAATATAGCCGCTTACGCTTATGCAGTAAGGGCTAGAGGTATATTCAGTACACTTTTTTGTTGGATTGACAGGTCAACCCCATTGTTGTGCGTTGCACCAATTCGGGCATGCAGGCCGGGCCACGGTAGGTCAGGCTGATGCTGGCACGGTCTGGTTTTTTCACCATTTTTGTGCTAGCCGAGCAAATCCACCATGTCGAGCATGCGCTGCGCCACCTCCACCAGTTTCAGGTTTTTGTCCATCGCAGTTTTGCGCAGTTTGGCGTAGGCCGCTGCTTCGTCAAGCTGCAGGCGCTGCATCAGCAGACCTTTGGCCCGATCAATGATTTTGCGGCTTTTGAGTTCGCTTTTCACATCCGCCAGCTCAGCTAGCAGGGCCTGTTCGTGCTCAAAGCGGGCCAAGGCCACATCCAGAATTGGGCGGATGCGTGCAGTTGACAAACCGGCCACCACATAGGCCGACACGCCAGCCGCCACGGCCGCGCGGACATGCGTGGTGTCTTCGTCGTTGGTGAACATGATGATCGGGCGGCGCGCATCGCGGGTGGCCATCACCACGTGTTCAAGCGCATCACGCGCGTCGCTCTCGGCATCGACAATGATCATGTCGGGTTGCAACTGGGCAATCCGTTCGGTCAGAAACACATCGGCAGGCAGGCTGGCGATCAGGTTGAAACCGTTTTCCAGCAAGCCGATACGCAGACTGCGCGAACGCTCAGCTTGATTTTGGTTGTAGTCATCACCCGGATCGAGGCTATCAAGATCGGGCGCGACAACAACGATGCGCAGTGCTTTGTTCATGGATCCAAAAAGCAAGATTCACGCCGCAATGCTCCCCCTCGACTGAAGTTCCATCCGGATTTGGTTGAATTCCTTTTGAAATCAACACGTTAGTGGTATATTGAGTGCAAATATGTAGACATGTATTGAGCTTAATTTAATCGATAATATTTTGTATAATGTAGACATGCACATCAACATCATCCCAATTCGTGGTTCCACCCCCACCGTTTTGCTGGGACTGGCCCAAACCAAGGGAAACCCAGTAAATCTGGTGCTGAATCCTGATTGTTGTCAAATCCAGACATGTTCAGTCTGAAGGCGGCAAATGAAATTCCAAGTCGAAGTGGTTATCAAAGATGAGTCGGGCCAGGTGATGCAGCGATCTGTAATTTTTGAGAGGCTTTGTGTTTCTTTTGATGACGCAATAGGCGGGCTTGGGCTGAGTCTTGCGGATAGCAAAACCCTTGTCGCAGACGTTCAAAAGCAGCGGCTCGAAACTCAAGTACATGGGTTCTCGTTCGGAGATAAATGTTGCCCAACATGTAGCGAAGCGGTGAAGCGCAAGGATGTGCAGACCATCGTTTACCGCACACTGTTTGGTAAGTTCACTTTGCCCAATGAGCGTTTTCTCTTCTGCGTCTCTTGTGGCGTTCAAGGCAAGAAGTCGTTCAGCCCACTGTCTGATCTGCTGATCACGCATACGCACCCTGAGCTTATCTATATGCAGACACGCTGGGCTGCTCTACTGCCATTCGGGCAGTCGCTGCGACTGCTCGAAGACGTGCTGCCCATTGAAGGAGCGATCAGTTTGACCAACATGAAGCTCAAAACGGCACATGTCGGGCAACGCATTGAAGCTGATCGCACCAAGCAGTCCGAATTGGTAGCGCCACCTGAGATTGCGCAAATAGCCGCGGCGGCTGGCGAGGAACAAACCCCCACCGCACTGGACGTGGGTGTTGACGCAGGCTACATCCGCTCCAACGCAGCCAAGGGCGAGGACACTCGCAAATTCGGCGCGATCGCGGTGAAAACGGTTGAGACCAAGAGCCGCAGCCATGCCTACGTTCAGACGGAGGTCGCTGATGGAGACAAGCGTATTATCAAATTTTTCGAGCAAGGAAGCGACGCCCCGCTGACCAACGTAACGTTCTTCACTGATGCCGGTAACGATATCAAGGCGGCCACGCCGCTTGTGGGCAAAGGCAGCCAGCGGATTTTGGATTGGTTTCACTTTGCGATGTACTTTCAAATTGCACTCCAAACGGCCACACCATTCAAACGCTGGCAATACAACGCGGTGCGAACCATCTTCGAAGAAATTGAACGTATCAAGTGGAGGTTCTGGCATGGTCAGGCAGAGGCGGCATGTCACCGGCTGCAACTGCTTGCCACTTGGATTGGCTCAAAGGCAAACACCAAGGTCAAGGTCAAAGTGAAACTGACAGAGCGGCTATTCGATCTGCTTCATTACGCCCAGGACAACATAGACTATCTGGTGAACTACGCACGGCGACACCGCAATGGGCAACGCATATCGTCGGCCATGGCCGAGTCTGTGGTCAACCAAGTCATCAGCCGACGCTTTGTGAAGAAGCAGCAAATGCGTTGGTCACCCCAGGGAGCCCACCATCTGCTTCAAGTGCGAACCGCTGTGCTCAACGATGAGCTCGCGCAGCATTTCAAACGCTGGCATCCAGGCTTTGCAACGAATGATCCCGTCTACGCTAGAGCCGCCTGAAATATGACTTTCCCTTGGTTTGGGCGAGTCCCTCAAGCCTACCACCACACAAACGCCCACCATATCGAGCCGCTTTCGCGCTGCCTCCATCATGCCGGAAAGCGCAAAGGCCAGCGTGGTCAGAATTTCCACGAGAGTTTGCAGCAAAGAAAAGTTAAG
>DAOSLL010000089.1:0-10070 GCA_035368905.1 Rhodoferax sp. | reverse complement strand
CCTGGCCAAGAAACCGCCTGAATAACGGGGAGAACTTGGCACTGTCCAGATCTAAATGTTCTAAAAATTCAGAAAAAATCCCTGAGCGCCGGATAAAGCGCCCGATAGCGCGGGTAACGTTCGGCCAGCAGTTCGCGGCAGCCCGGCTCCGGCGCAAATGCCTGTTCCGTCGGCAGCGGCTGACAGACTTCTTGCTCGGTACCGCCATCGGCCAGCCAGGCCAAACGCGCTGCGCCCAAAGCGGCGGCGGCGTGCGCACCCTCGGGCCGGTGCAGCGGACAAGCCAGACCGCTGGCCAGCAATTGCGCCCAGGCATCGCTGCGGGCACCGCCACCGACCAGGGCCAGCGGCACAGTTGAGGCCTCGGTTTGACCCATCGCGCGCAGTCCGTCCATCAGTCCAAAACTGACCCCCTCCATCACCGCATAGCCCAGGTCAGCGGCTGCGTGCTCACCGCGCAGGCCGATGAAGACACCGCTGGCGTTCGGGTTGTTGTGCGGGGTGCGCTCGCCGCTCAGGTAAGGCAGAAATATCGGGGCGCCAGCCCGTTGCGACAGCGGCAAGGCGGCGACCTGTTCGGCCAGATGCGCTTCATCCGGGCTACCGGTCAATTGCGTGACCCAGCCAAAGGCGCTGGCAGCGCTGAGCATCACCGACATCTGGTGCCAGCGCCCAGGCAGTGCATGGGCAAAG
The DNA here is from genome assembly GCA_035368905.1 of Rhodoferax sp. Classification (GTDB taxonomy): domain Bacteria; phylum Pseudomonadota; class Gammaproteobacteria; order Burkholderiales; family Burkholderiaceae_C; genus Rhodoferax. The sequence goes on along the minus strand of DAOSLL010000089.1, from coordinate 9,377 downwards.
GCGTGCACCGCTAGCTCTGGTGCCGGCTGGTAAACATTGCTGACCAAAAACACCACTCCCGAAGTACCCAACGACACAAAACCCTGGCCGGGATTGGCCGCCCCAATGCCGACCGCGCTGGCGGCGTTGTCGCCGCCGCCACCGGCCACCACCACGCTGGCAGTCAGGCCCCAGCGCTGCGCCAGTGCGCCCTGCAAGCATCCGCTGGGCTGGCTGCCTTCCACCAGGCGCGGCATGTGTGACAAGTCCAGGCCACAGGCGGCCAGCATCGTCTCGCTCCAGCAGCGTTTGCCAACATCGAGCCACAGCGTGCCGGAAGCGTCCGACATCTCACTGACTGCCTCGCCGGTGAGTTGCAGGCGCAGCCAATCTTTGGGCAATAGCACCGTGCGGATCTGCTCAAAGACGGTCGGCTCGTGTTCGCGCAGCCACAGCAGCTTGGGCGCGGTAAACCCTGGCATGGCCAGGTTGCCGGTGATCTGGCGCGAGTTCGGCACCAGACGCTCAAGTTCCAGGCACTGTGCGGGCGAACGGCCATCGTTCCACAGGATGGCCGGGCGCAACACCTTGGCGTTTTCGTCCAGCACCACCGCACCATGCATCTGGCCAGACAAGCCGATGGCACGCACCTGGCGCCAGGCTTGCGGTGCGGCGGCGCGCAGTTGCGCCACCGCTGACTCCAGCGCCTGCCACCAGTCATGCGGATGCTGTTCGCTCCAGGTGGGGTGCGGGCGCTGCAGCGTGATGGCTGCGTCAACGCTGGCGTGGATATGGTGTTGCTGGTCAAGCAACAAGAGTTTCAGGCCCGAAGTGCCCAGATCAATGCCGAGGTACATGATGTCTCGCTGTCAAAAAAAGTTTCAGGCCTTGAGGCCAAAGCGGCTGGCCGCCTGACGGCGGTAGTCGCTCGGTGTCATGCCCTTGATGTCGAGAAAACGCCGGTTGAAATTGGCGATGTTGTTGAAGCCCACCTGGTAGCCAATATGGTTGATCAGCAAGTCTGACTCCATCAGCAACTGGCATGCGCGGCTGACCCGCACATGGTTGACAAAGTCGGTGAAGGTATTGCCGGTGGCGCGGCGGAAAAAACGTGAAAAGGCGCTTTCGCTCATGTCAAGCTCGCGCGCCAGATCAGCCGCCGACAGGGGATCTGACAGGTGTTCATTGATGCGGCTGACGATGGCGTTGATTTGCTCCAACTGGGCATCGTTGTCAACGCTTTGCATCTGGGTGCTCGACAACAGCCGGTAGTCGGTGCACTGGGTCAACTCGCTCAAAAAGTCGCAAAACGCGGCAAGTCGCGCCAGCCCCTGGTGAACCTTGACGCGCTGCCAGTGCGCCAGTGCCTGCGGGAAGATGCCAAAAAACTCGATGCCGTGCTTGGCCCGCTCCAAAAGTGGTAGCACCTCACGCAATTCCGGTATGTGCTGGCTGCCGGTTTCGATTGGCGCATGGAGGAACTGGATGACCAGATCACGCTCGGCCACGCCACCTTCTGGCACATCGGTGCTGACCCAGTTGTGCGGCAAGCGCGGACCAGTCAGCACCAGATGGCCGGGTTGAAAGTGGCCAATCCAGTCACCAACAAACACCTTGCCCGACGTGGCGGTGATCAGGTGCAGTTCGTATTCGTCATGCTGGTGCCAGCGCGCCAGCGGTGTCGGAAAACCATGCGACAGGCAGCGGATGAAGCCCGGCTCATCAGGCGACTCATAGCCCAGATCAGGCGAGCGGACATAGTCATGTTCCAGTTCGGGCTTGAGTTGACGTGGCAGGCTGGTCATGGGCGCAAGATGAATGAATAACGAGATATCAGGACATTACATTACCACTGGCTGCGGTCATTTTTGATGGTTCTGGACGAACTGAGTGACTCGGGTGAAGGCTTGGCGCAGGGCATCAATGAGTCGCTCGTCGCAAGCCAGCGGGCCCCACAGGGTGAGGTCGGCGCAGAACGCGGCCACCGGGTCGGTGGCTTCGCAGATGGCGTGGGCCACGGCCGGGTCCATCGCCTGATCCTGGTAGGTATAAGGAATTTGCCCGGCATGCCAGCGTTGCAGGTAAGCCAAGAACAGCGCTGGCAACATGGCCACGCTATTGATCGACTCGCCACGTGCCAGCCGGTCGCGGATGGTGGGCGCGATCATGGCGGGAATCTTGGAAAACGCATCCATCGCCACGCGCTGGTTGGTGTCGGCAATGGCAGGGTTGCCAAAGCGGTCCAGCACCACGTCACGGTAGGTCTCCAGGTTGATCGGGCAAGGCAGCAACACGGGGATGGTGTCGTCGGTCACGTAGTCGTAGGCAAACTGGCGGATCACCGGGTCAAGCGTGCCTTCATGAATGTAGGTGTAGCCCACCAGCGTACCAGCCCAGGCGATGCAACTGTGGGTGGCATTGAGCAATCGAATCTTGGCTTCTTCGTAGGCCTGCACCGAATCGACCATCTCCACGCCCACCGACTCCCACGCCGGGCGGCCAGCGATGAAGTTGTCTTCAATCACCCACTGGATAAAGCTTTCGCCCATCAGTGCGGCAGCGTCATCCACGCCGGTGGCGGCCAGCACACGCTCGCGCACCGCCGGTGTCGGGCGCGGCGTGATGCGGTCCACCATGGCATTGGGGCTGGTGGTGTTGGCGTTTACCCAGGTCAGCAGGGCGCTGTCACCGAGCAGCTCAATGAACTGCAGCAGGCCACCGCGTGAGCGCTCGCCGTTGTGGCGCAGGTTGTCGCAGTTGAGCAGCGTCACCGGCCCGGCGTTGGCGGCCATGCGCGCGCGCAGGATCACGGTGAGGGCACCGTAGATGGTGCAGACCGGTTCACCCGCCTTGACGGCGGCCAGGTCGGCGCGCAAGTCGGCAAAGTTCTGGTCGAGCTGGTACTTGGCATCGAGGTAATAACCGGCTTCGGTCACGGTGAACGAGATGATCCGGGTGTTGGCATCCGAGCCGATGCGCACCAGGCCGCTGAGCTCGGCATCAAACGGCACCACGGTCTGGATGGCGGTGATGCGGGTGTAGCTGCGCTGGTTATGCGGGGTGACGGTTTCCAGCGTGTAGGCACCGCCCTGGGCGATCAGTGCGGCTATGGTGTCGGCCATGTCGGGGCGGATGTTGCCACCCGCCAGAGCCCAGCTTCGGTCGCCGGTCTGCTGCAACTGGTGCAGGTAAACAGCCTGGTGGGCACGGTGGAATGAGCCCAGGCCCAGGTGAAGGATCGTGTACATGGTTTGGTTTCCTTGTTGAGAGCGAGTGTCAATGAGTAGCACCAGGGGTCACCGGTTCAGAGGTCGAACTGCGAGGGCATCATCACGACATCGCGGATCGTCATGCCGCGCGGACGAGTGAGCATGAACAGCACGACATTGGCGACCTCTGATGCTTCGAGCAAGCTGCCCCGGGCCTTGGCTTCTGCCAGTTTTTCGGCAGGCCAGTCAGCCAGCAACGCGGTAATGACAGGCCCTGGCGAGATGGCACCCACCCGGATGCCGTGCTTGAACACCTGGCGGCGCACCGTCTGCACAAAACAGTCGATGGCCCACTTGCTGGATGCATAGACCGGCTCCCAGGGGGTGGGGAAATGCGCTGCGAGCGAGCTGGTGACGATGATGTCGCCGCTGCCCCGCTCAATCATGTGGGGCAGCACGCCGCGCACATTCTTCATCACCACGTTGATGTTCAGGTTGAGCATGCGGTCGATCGCATCGTCATTGGCATCAATCAGATCGCCACCCACATACAGCCCGGCGTTGGCGTGAAAAATGTCGAGCCGTCCGGCCAAAGCCAGAATGCGCGCTGGCATGGCCGCGCACTGCGCCGGGTCCAGCAGGTCCAGCACCAGCGGCAAGGCGGCGCTGCCCAATGCTTCGCGGGCTTTGGCCAGGGCCGGTGCGTCGCGGTCAATCAGCACGACTTGCGCGCCGGCGGCAATCATCGCCTGGGCACTGGCAAAACCGATGCCCGATGCCGAGCCGGTGATGGCGGCCACCTGGCCGCTTAAAGGTTGTGTTGGGTTCATGGTGTTGCGGGGGTTGGTTGATCAGTGCGTGGGTGTTTCATGGGTCTGGCCGGTGCGGATGATGCGCCCTTTGGCATCAAACACATGGGCCGCTTCGGTGTCAATTTGCACGCCGACGGCATCACCCGCGCGCAACGGGGTACGCTCGTTTTGGCGTGACACCAGTTGCGCGCCTTGCGCCGTGGTGATGTAAATCAGGGTTTCAGCACCGAGCGCCTCGACCAGGTCAACGGTGCCCTTGAGCAAGCCTTGCGCAGCCGGGTGCAAGATCACGTTTTCTGGCCGCAAGCCGATAAAGCCGCCTGCCGGAATGCCTAGCGCGCCCACCGCATCGAGTGCGGGCAACTGGGCCGCAGCCACGATGTTCATTTGCGGCGTGCCAATGAACTGGGCCACAAACTGGTTCGCCGGGCGGTCATACAGCTCCAGCGGCGTGCCAACCTGCTCGATCAGCCCGTCGCGCAGCACCACCACCCGGTCCGCCAGGGTCATCGCCTCGACCTGATCGTGGGTGACATAGATCGTCGTGGCACCGAGGTCGCGGTGCAGTTTGGCGATCTCGATGCGGGTCTGGCCGCGCAGCGCCGCGTCCAGGTTTGACAGTGGCTCGTCAAACAGAAACACCTTGGGCGCACGCACGATGGCACGGCCAATGGCAACGCGCTGGCGCTGCCCGCCCGACAGTTCCTTGGGCGTGCGCTGCAGGTACTCGGTCAGGTTCAGAATTTTGGCGGCGCGCGCCACCTTGTCGCTAATCACCGCCGGGTCTGCCTTGGCCAATTTCAGCGCAAAGCTCATGTTCTCGTACACGCTCATGTGCGGGTACAGCGCGTAGCTCTGGAACACCATGGCCAGGTCACGCTTGCTCGATGGCAAATTGGTGATGTCGCGGCCATCCAGATGCAGGGTGCCGCTGTTGATGTGCTCGAGCCCGGCAATCAGGCGCAGCAGCGTCGATTTGCCGCAGCCTGACGGCCCGACAAACACGACAAATTCGCCTTGGCGGATGTCAAGGTCAATGCCTTTGATGACGCGGGTTTCGCCAAATATTTTCTCAATCCGCTCAAGTTTGAGGTAAGCCATGAAGAGGTCTCCAGTATTCTTAAAACGATTTATTTGACGGCACCAAAGGTCAGGCCCTGCACCAGTTGCTTCTGGCTGAACCAGCCAAACACCACAATCGGCGCAATTGCCATGAACGATGCAGCAGACAGCTTGGCCCAGAACAGGCCCTCGGGGCTGGAGTAACTGGCAATCAGCGTGGCCAGCGTGCCGGCCTTGGCGGCGCTCAAATTGAGTGACCAAAAGGCTTCATTCCAGCTCAGCACCAGGCACAGCAGGCCGGTGGATGCCAGTCCGCCGAGCGTCAACGGCAGCAGCACCATGCGAAATTCCTGCCACAAGCTGGCCCCGTCCATGCGCGCCGCTTCCAGAATCTCGCCGGGGATTTCCTTGAACTGCGAATACAGCATCCAGACCATGATCGGCAGGTTGCTCAAGGTAAAGATGATGACCAGACCGGTGCGGGTATCGAGTAGTCCAGAGCCTTGCGCCAGCACATAAATGGGAACCAGCGCACCGACGGCCGGCATCATCTTGGTCGAAAGCATCCACATCAAAATGTCTTTGGTGTATTTGCCCTTGAAAAACGCCATCGAATAGGCGGCAGGAAAAGCCAGCGCCAGCCCGAGAATGGTGGACGCCACGCTGGTGATCAGCGAGTTTTTGGCATACAGCAGGTAATCACTGCGTTCTTGCACGATGGTGAAGTTCTCCAGCGTTGGCGGGAAAAACAGCAGCGGCGGCACCGAGATCGCCTGCAGTTCGGTCTTGAAGGCGGTGAGCACCAGCCAGCCCAGCGGAAAAAACAGCAGCAGGGTAATGCCCCAGGCGCAGAGCGTGCGCAGGTAAAACAGCGCTGATTTGGAAAGGGAAGTGTTCATGTTGTGCTCACTTGTCAAGGTTTTTGCCAACCATGCGGATCAGGAACACGCCGGCAATATTAGCCAGCACCACAGCAAACAGCGCACCCGCCGAGGCCACACCGGCATCAAAGTTCAGCAGCGCCTGCTTGAAGATCAAGAACGCCACATTGGTGCTGGCATCGCCCGGACCACCGCCGGTGGTGGTGTAAATCTCGGCAAACACGCTGAGCAAAAAGATCATCTCGATCATCACCACCACCGCCATGGAGCGGCCAAGGTGCGGGATGTAGAGATAGCGCAATTGCTGCAAATAGGTGGCCCCGTCCATGGTTGATGCTTCGAGCTGCTCGCGGTCCATGCTTTGCAGTGCGGTAATAAAGATCAGCGTGGCAAACGGCAGCCACTGCCAGGAAACGATCAAAATCACGCTCCACAGCGGCCAGTCGGTCAACCAATCAACCGGGGTGGCACCAAAGAAAATCCAGACCTGCGCCAGCACCCCGTAAATCGGGTTCATCATCATGTGTTTCCACAGCAGTGCGTTGACCGTTGGCATGACGAAGAACGGTGAGATCAGCAAAATGCGAACCATGTTGCGACCCGGAAAAGGTGCATCGACCAGCAAGGCCAGCAAAATGCCACCTATCACCGAGATCAGGATCACGCTGCCGAGCAGCAAGATGGTATTGACCACCGCCGTGCCAAAGGACGGGTCGGTCATGAAATATTCAAAATTCTCCAGCCCGATAAAGCCGGTCTTGTCGGGCTGCATCAGGTTGTAACGGATTACGGAGAAATAGATCGACATCACCAGCGGCACGATCATCCACAGGAAGAGCGTGAGCACTGCCGGTGCCAGCAGAATGCGGGGAATGAATCGGTTCATGGACAAACGCCTCGGTGAATCAGTTAACAAAGGCCAGAGAATGCGCAAGCCAAGCCTGTGCGCCCTCTATCGAATTGATGATCAAATCAACCTCCAGCCCTTATGGAACAAGCGCTGATAGCTACTAATTTGATAGAATCAGATCGGGCTAGCCGTACCGGCTAACCCGACTTGGGCACGCAGGCTACAGCGCATAAAACCGCCGGGTTACGCTTCGCTAACCCGACCTACATGGCTGTTTTTGACTTGTAGGAGCACGGCAAGGCGCGAGCATCGCGGCTGCCGCAGTTCCTACCGCTGTCCTATTGCCAACTTACTTGTAATAGCCGGCCTTCTTCATTTCGCGGTCGGCTGCCACCTGGGATGCCTTCAGGGCTGCATCCACCGTTGACTTGCCTGCCAGGGCGGCGCTCATCTGCTGGCCAACTGTGGTGCCAATCGCCTGAAATTCCGGGATGGCAGCAAACTGCACGCCGACATACGGGCTCTTGGGCAAGGTGGCATCGTTCGGGTTGGCGCTGTCGATGGCCGCTTTTTCGGCGGCGGCAAACTTGGCCACTTTCAGGAACTCAGGCCTGGTGTAGGTGCTCTTGCGGGTGCCGGTTGGGATGTTGCCCCAGCCCACTTCCTTGCCAATCAGGTCGATGTATTCCTTGCTGGTGGCCCAGGTGACAAACTTGGTGGCAGCGTCAACCTTTTGTGAACCGGCCGGAATCGCCAGCGCCCAGGCCCACAGCCAGTTGGCACCCTTGGGCGTTACTGCGGTAGGGGCTTGGGCAAAGGCTACCTTGTCAGCCACTTTGGACTGTTTCGGGTCGGTGATGAAGGATGCGGCAATCGTGGCATCAATCCACATGCCGCACTTGCCTTCGTTGTAGAGCGCCAGAATTTCGTTGAAGCTGTTGGCAGACGAACCGGGCGGGCCATAGTTTTTCAGCAGGTCAACATAAAAGTTGATGGCGGTTTTCCAGGGCTGGCTTTCCAGTTGCGGCTTCCAGTTCATATCAAACCACTGACCGCCATTGGTGTTGACCAGGGTGGAGAGGAAAGCCATGTTGTCGCCCCAGCCCGGTTTGCCGCGCAGGCAGATGCCATAGACACCATTTTTCGGGTCATGTATCTTGGCAGCCAGGTCCTTGACCTGGGTCCAGGTGGGCTTGTCATCAACCTTGATGCCAGCCTTGTCGGCCAGGTCCTTGCGGTACATCAACATCGAGCTTTCACCATAAAACGGTGCGGCAAACAGCTTGCCATTCACACTCAGACCATTGCGCATGGCGGGCAGCAGGTCGTCCACGTCATAAGCGGCATTGGTCTTGAGTTCGGTCAGCCAGCCTTTTTTGCCCCAGATCGGGGTCTCATACATGCCGATGGTCATCACATCAAACTGCCCACCCTTGGTGGCAATGTCAGTCGTGACGCGCTGGCGCAGCACACCTTCTTCGAGCGTGACCCATTTGAGCTTGATGTCCGGGTTGGCGGCTTCAAACGCGTTGCTGTGCTTTTGCATTTCGATCATGTGGCCGTTGTTGACGGTGGCAATGACCAGTTCGGTGGCTGCGTTGGATATGCCGCAAAGCGACAGGGCCAAAGCGGCTGCAAGGGTAAGGCGTGCTTTCAGTTTCATGCTGGGTCTCCTGAGAGAAAGAGAGAGTGGGTGATGTTGTTGGCTTTGCTCAGTGCAAGGCATGCACTGACATCCTCAACGATACTGATCTTTTATTGCATGTTTGGTACTCATACCAGGTAATATGGTACTTATTTGCCAAACATACCTAGGATTTATACCTAGTGGCGGCATATTTGTATTGCCAGGTTGGCAAGCTGTCCCGATGCTGTGCCACTGGTTGTCCGGGTTCACCCAGCAGTCAACCAATGCTGGATCGCTACAGCGGTGCCAAAAGTCCAAAATCGGCGCTGGTTGATGCCGCTTCAGTGATGCAAAAGGCCATTGCGTCAACGGCGAATCGGCAGATCCTGGTCAATTCCGATATCAGTTGACTGTGGCACCAGCGTGCAAAAGTTGCAACGCGGCCTCATGGCAAGGTTGGCCGTCAATGCCTGGATGCCCAGGAGAAAGGGAAGCGGCCCACAACTGCAACCCACGAGTCGGCTCATTTTTCTGTTGCCGCAACAGGCATCTCGGGCGGCAGCAGGCCTGGAGTCGACTTGAGTCCTGTCATCAGGTTGTCGAGTGCCTTCAAAGTCGCGTCAATGGCGTCTTTCAGGTCTTCTCCCTGCACCCCCTGGCGCAAGGCCATTTCCAATTCCTCAGCCACCTTCGGCAAGGTGGTGGCACCCAGACTGCCCGACACACTCTTGAGCGTATGCGCGATGCGCTGTGCAGTGGCGGCATCTGCCTGCGCCAGAGCCGTGTGGATTCGCAGCAACGCATCCTCCTGCGAGGCGACGAATTTTCGCAGCATCGAGGCATAAAAAACCGGTTTGTTGTTGGCCCGCGCCAGACCCACGTCTACATCCAGATATTCAATGGCCCGCAAGCCCTGGATCACGCCTTCGGCACTGATGGGTCTTGGCACCGAAGGCT
>DAOSLL010000088.1:0-10099 GCA_035368905.1 Rhodoferax sp. | reverse complement strand
CCGGTGGCTTGACGCAGCAGCTGGGACTCGATGGCCGACGAAATCCACAGCGTGATGATCAGCACCAAACCGGCCGTCAGCGAACCCTCGATGATGTTGCGCACGGTCAGATTGCTGCCACCGACCTTCCAACTGATTTGATCGAGTTCGTCAAGCACCAATGGCAGCAAGCCACTGACCCACAGCACCATGGCCAGCCAGGCCAGCCACGAGATGGTGCGCTCGAACAGGCGAATCAGCGGTGTCTCGTTAAAAGCCGCCTGCATCACCTTGACCGCCAGGCGTATCACCAGCAAGGACAGCAACACTGGAATGGCCACCTTGAAGACTGCCGCAGGAACCGAATTGGCCAGCAGGGTGCGGGCCAGGTAGGCCAGGGCCAGCAACAACGCCGGAAACAGCACGCCATCGACATTGCGCCGGCCAAACATGATGGACTTGGCATCACGCCCCTCGAACGCTCTGGCAAACAGGCTGGTCAATAGCCAGGCCATCAGGCCACAGGCCAGCAGTGCGCCCAACGCGATCAGGGATGAGGGATGGGTGAGGGCTTCAAACCAGCCCTCCAGGTCAACCGGCCCTGGCTTAGACATCGGCCAGAACCCGGATATGCGCCTCCACACTGCGCGACAGGGAACCCATCACATATCCGCCTTCCAGACAACTCACAATGCGTCCCTTTGAATGACGCAGCGCGACATCCTTGATGCGGCTGGTGATCCAGGCGTAGTCGCTTTCAACCAGGCCGAGCTGGCCCATGTCGTCCTCGCGGTGGGCATCAAAACCGGCGCTGATAAAGATCATCTCGGGCCTGAATTCTTCCAGCCGCGGCATCCAGGCAGCTTCGATCATTTCACGGATTTCCTTGCCCTTGGTATAGGCCGGCACCGGCAAATTGACCAGATTGGGCGCGCTGGAATGGTTCCAGCCCATCGGGTAAAACGGGTGCTGGTAAAAGCTCACCATCAAGATGCGGTTGTCATCCTTGACAATGTCTTCGGTACCATTGCCATGATGCACATCAAAGTCAACAATCGCCACCCGCTGCAGGTTGTGTCGCTCCAGCGCATATTTGGCAGCAATCGCCACATTGTTGAAGAAGCAAAAACCACCCGCTTTGCCACGACAGGCATGGTGCCCCGGTGGTCGCACCGCACAAAAAGCGTTTGCCATTTCGCCAGCCATCACCGCATCGGTGGCATCAATGGCGGCACCTGCGGCATTCAGCGCCGCAGCCCAAGTGTGGATGTTGACGCTGGTGTCAGGGTCAATTTGCAGATGGGTCGGGCCACCCGCGTCAATTTCCTCACTGAGTTCGGCATTCAGGCCGCGAATCGCTGCAACATACATACGGTCGTGGGCCAATTCGATGTCGGAAGTGGCAGCCTGGGTTGCCTCGCGCCGGTCAAGTGCCACATCCAGGCCGGAGATCAGCATGCGGTCATCAATGGCATCAAGCCGCTCAGGACACTCAGGATGGCCCGGGCCCATTTCATGCTTGCGAAAGCTCGGGTGAGTAAAGTATCCGGTCATCGTCATACGTCATTGCCTCCTATGGCTAATTATTTGGTAAGGTCGTCCAATGGACATTCAAGAAAAACTGACATCGCTGTTGAATCAGCTTAACACGGTGATCGTCGGCAAACCTGAGCAAACGCAAGATTGCGTGGCCTGTTTGCTAGCCGGTGGTCATCTGCTGATAGAAGACGTGCCCGGTGTTGGCAAGACGACACTGGCGCACGCGCTGGCCCGCACGTTTGGGCTGCAATTTTCGCGCGTTCAATTTACTGCCGACCTGATGCCCGGCGACTTGCTGGGGGTATCGGTATATGAACGCAACCAGGAGAAGTTTATCTTCCACCCGGGGCCCTTGTTTGCGCAGGTGCTATTGGCCGACGAGATCAACCGCGCCAGCCCGAAAACGCAAAGCGCGCTGCTGGAGGCCATGGAAGAAAAACAGGTCACCATTGAAGGCCAGACGCGGGCGCTGCCGCTGCCATTTTTTGTCATTGCCACGCAAAACCCGATGGACCAGGCTGGCACCTACGCCTTGCCAGAGTCGCAACTTGACCGGTTTTTGATGTGCATTTCGCTCGGCTATCCAAGCCGCGATGCCGAGCGCCAACTGCTATGCGGGGTGGACCGGCGCGACCTGGTCAATGCGCTGCCCAGCTTGCTGACCGCGCAAGAACTCCTGGTGCTACAAAACAAGGTGCAAGCTGTGCATGCTGCTGGCCCGTTGCTGGACTATGTGCAAGACCTGATGGGAGCCACCCGATCAGGTAAGTGGTTTGCCCAGGGACTGAGCCCACGGGCAGGCATGGCGGTGCTGCGCGCCGCCAAAGCACGCGCCCTGCTGGCCGGGCGCAACTATGTGGCCCCGGACGACGTGCGCGCCATCCTGCCACAGACCATCGCCCACCGATTGATTCCCACCGGCGAAGCCGGTCGCGGCGCAGCCGAACAGGTACGCGCGATGCTCGACGCGGTGCCGCTGCCGTGACCGGCCTGACCCGATGGCTGCGGTGACACAACCGTCAGCAGCGGCACCCAGTCGAGCAGGAAAACCAGGCGCATGATGGTCAAAACCTTGAGCCAGCCCTATCTGCACCCGTTGCGCTACCTCAAGGCCCGCGTGGCGCGCTGGTGGCAAGACCGCTTGCCGCTGGCCGACAGCATCACGCTGACACAGCGCAATGTCTATATTTTGCCGACCCGACCCGGACTGATGCTGGGTGTAACCCTGCTGGTGCTGCTGGTTGCCTCGATCAATTACCAGCTCAATCTGGGCTACTTGCTGACTTTTCTGCTGGCCGGTTGCGCGCTGGTGGCAATGCATGTAAGCCACGCCACACTGCGCGGTGTCACTATGCATTTGATAGCTCCTGAGGCAATATTCGCGGGGGCCAAAGCCCAATTTGTTGTTCATTTGCAAAACACCCGGCGGTGGCCGCGTCAGGCCCTGGCACTGGCGGTGCAGGAGCTTGGGCAGTGGGTCTGGACCGATATCGCTGCGCAGTCGGCTGCCAGCGTGCAACTGGCCTGGCAGCCACCCGGACGCGGTCTGCATCGGCTGCCCACGCTGAGCGCGCAAACCCTGTTCCCGCTCGGCACCTTTCGGGTCTGGACGCTGTGGCGGCCAGCGGCGCAGGTGCTGGTGTACCCGAAGCCGGAGCCGGGCGCGCCACCGTTGCCGTCGGGCCAGTCGCAAGACGGCAAGAGTCAGACCGGTGTGGCCCATCGCCAGGGCGACCCCGATGGCCTGCGCGCCTACCGCCGGGGCGATGCGCTGAAATCCATTTACTGGAAGAAGGCCGCCAGAACCGGTGAGCTGGTCAGCCGTGACAACCTGGCACTGCAGCAGCGCGAACTCTGGCTTGATCGTCAGCAGACCGCCTTAAGCCACCCCGAGCAACAGCTCAGCCGCCTGTGTGCCTGGGTGCTGCAGGCCGACCAGGCCGGCTTGCGCTACGGGCTACGACTGGCGCAGCAAGACATCGCGCCCGACAGCGGCCCGGCCCACCAACAGCGCTGCCTGCGGGCACTGGCGCTGGCATGAACACCAGGCAGTCATGAACCGCACCAGCTTTTCCCACCTGCCGCGCGACACCCGGGACACGCTGTTCATGCTGCTGGTGATTGCCTGGGTGGTCATGCCGCTGCTGGGCCAGTTACCGGGGTGGTGCAGCGCACTCGCCGCCCTGGTGATGCTGTGGCGTGGCGTGCTGGCCTGGCAGGGGCAGCCGCTGCCGTCGCGATGGTGGCGTTTCGGGCTGCTGGCGCTGGCCACCGGTGCCACGCTCGTCACCTTCAAGACCCTGCTTGGGCGCGATGCCGGGGTCACCATGGTGGTGGTATTGCTGGCGCTCAAGACACTGGAGTTGCGCGCCCGCCGCGATGCCTTTGTGGTGTTTTTTCTCAGCTTCTTTTTGATGCTGACCAATTTTTTTTACTCGCAGTCGCTGCTGACTGCCGCTGCCATGCTGCTGGCGCTGCTGGGGCTGCTGACCGCGCTGGTCAATGCCCACATGCCGGTGGGCCGACCACCACTTTGGCGGGTGGCGCGCATTGCCGGTGGCATGACGCTGCTGGGCGCGCCAATCATGGTGCTGCTGTTTTTGCTGTTTCCGCGACTCTCGCCACTGTGGGGCATGCCCAGCGATGCCATGGCCGGGCGCAGTGGCTTGTCGGCGCAAATGACGGTTGGCAACATCGCCACACTGGCGCTTGACGACAGCGTGGCGATGCGCATCAGCTTTGACGGCCCCGCGCCAACCCAGGCCGAACTGTACTTTCGCGGGCCGGTGCTGTCGAACTTTGACGGGCAACGCTGGCAACCACTGGAACTGCTGGCACCCACTGGCGCGGCTGAGGCCGCCTTGCGGGTGGAAGGTCCGGGCATCAGTTACCAGGTGACGCTTGAGCCCAACCAGCAGCCCTGGCTGCTAACCCTCGATGCCACCGCGCAAGCGCCCGAACTGCCCCAGGGCCAGGCCCGCATGACGGCCGATTTGCAGTGGCTGCTGAACCGGCCGGTGACCGAACTGCTGCGCTACAAGGTCACCAGCCACACCCGGTTTCAGCACGGTTCGCTGCAGCCCACTGCACGCCTGCAAGCCTGGCTGACGCTGCCGCCCGGCTACAACCCGCGCACCCTGCAACTGGCGCGCCAAATGCAGCGCGACGCGCCTGCGGGCAGCCAGGGCCAGTACTGGGTTGACCAGGCGCTCGAACTCCTGCGCAGTGGCGGCTACGTTTACACGCTGGAGCCGGGCGTGTCTGGACGGCACAGTGCTGACGAATTCTGGTTTGACCGCAAGGCCGGCTTTTGCGAACACATTGCCAGCAGCTTTGTCATCCTGATGCGTGACCTGGGCGTACCGGCGCGGGTGGTCACTGGTTATCAGGGTGGCGAACGCAATGGGCTCGATGGCTTCTGGACGGTGCGCCAGAGCGATGCCCACGCCTGGGCCGAGGTCTGGCTGGCCGGACAAGGCTGGGTGCGGGTGGACCCGACCGGCTCGGTGGCACCGTCGCGGGTTGGCAGTTTCTCCCGGCTGCAAGGCCCGCGCGGTGCCATTGCCAGCGCCCTGCTGGGCAATGTCAGCCCGGAAATTGCCCTGACCCTGCGCGCTGCCTGGGACATGGTCAACAACCGCTGGAACCAGTGGGTGCTGAACTACACCCAAAACACCCAGTTCAAGCTGCTGCAAAACCTCGGCTTTGCCGCCCCAAGCTGGGAAGACCTGGTGTACCTGCTGTGTGGCATCGTGGTGACCGCCAGTCTGGCAGGCGCGGTGCTGGGCCTGTGGGAACGCAAGCGCCAGGACCCGTGGCTGCGACTGCTTGGGCAAGCGGCCAAACACCTGCAGCGCGCTGGCATCAAAGCCCCGGCCAACCCGACACCCCGCCAATTGGCTGATGTGCTGGATCGCCACGGCAACACGGCATCTGCGCAGGCGCTTGGTAACTGGCTGCTGCGGCTGGAGGCACTGCGCTACAGTGCCTCGGCAAACAGCCGCGGTGCCGGGTTTCGCCGCCAGCTCGCTACACTGCAGCGCGAACTCAAACACCTGCGCCCAAACGCCCCAAACCTCTGACCTGATGAGCAAGCCACTTCTTCCGCGCTGCCTAATTGCTATTTTTATTATAGCTACTTGCGCAATACCAGCAAGGGCGCAAGCCGGAAACCATCCAAAATACAAGGCAAAAGCCAAGCCCGCTGCCAGCCCGCTGAGCCTGCCCGGCCCGAGCTACGCGCTGCGCAACGATGCCATGCAACTGGCCGAAGATATCGCCCTGCGCCGCCACCTCGATGCCGCCTGGGTACGCCAGACGCTGGCGCAAGCCCGCTACATCCCCAGCATCGCCAAAGCCATCACGCCGGCGCCGGTTGGCACCGCGAAAAACTGGCGGGTTTACCGCAGCCGGTTCATCGAACCCATCCGGATCAAGGCAGGTGCCGCATTCTGGCAAGCCCACGCCGAAACCCTCAGGCGTGCCGAGCAGGAAACTGGCGTGCCGCCCGAGATCATCGTCGGCATCATCGGTGTGGAAACCATTTATGGTCAGCAAATGGGCAGTTACCGGGTGATTGACGCCCTGGCCACGCTGGCGTTTGACTTTCCGGCCAGCCACCCGCGAGCAGCACAGCGCAGCGCCTACTTCAAGGACGAGCTGGAAAACTACCTGAGCCTGACGCAGCGCAACGGCATCGACCCGTTGAGCCTGCGCGGCAGCTACGCCGGTGCCATGGGCATGCCGCAGTTCATGCCCTCGAGCTGGGCCAAATACGCCATTGACTTTGATGGCGATGGCCGCGTTGACCTGTTTGCCAGCCCGGCCGATGCGATTGGCTCAGTGGCCAGCTACTTCAAGGCGTTTGGCTGGCAGCCGGGCCTGCCGACCCATTACCCGGTCAGTTTTGACCAGCACAAGCTCGACCTCGATGCCCTGATGGCACCGGACATTTTGCCGACCTTCAGCACCACCAGCTTTCAGGCCAAAGGCGCAGTGCTGGGCGCTGCCGCCCTGCAGCACAAGGGCAATCTGGCACTGATTGAATTGCAAAACGGTGCCGACGCAAACAGTTACGTGGCCGGAACCGACAACTTCTACGTCATCACCCGCTACAACTGGAGTAGCTACTACGCGATGGCGGTGATCGAGCTGGGACAGGCCGTGATGCAAGCGCTGGGGGCAACACCCGGAGTTCTGCCGTACCTGCCAAAGCCGACCGACTTCTGAGATCAGCGCGGCACATGCGATCCGCGCTCGGTTCGCAGCCGATGCTTCATAAGGGGTCAAGCACCCCGGCGGCAGACCTTGCAAACCTGGGGCAAGGCCAGGTCACAGCGACATGGATGGTTTGGCAATCGAATCAGCCAAAGCGGTTGCGACGCGATCTGTCCAGAACTTGCGCGCCAATCCTCCAATGTGCCGGGCACCGGTGGCAACTACAGGTTTGGGGCAATTCTGGCTCTGGGCGAAAACAGCATGTCAATCCGGTTGATCGCGTTGTCGCGCGTGTAGCTGGCCTGGTCTGCCAGCCCGCGCACAATCAGCCGACCCAGGCCGCCGACCGGCCGGTCTTCCCCAGACCGCTCAAGCGTTGCCAGGGTTTTGTCGAGCCCCAGAAACGGATCAAAAGGAAGAAAACCATCCTCGTAGCACACTTGCAGCGAACCGTTGTGCTGCTGCACCGACAGGCCAACCTGCGCTGGCGCGCCTTCTGTTCGCAAACCATGAAACACGCTGTTGGTGAACAATTCCTCAATTGCCATGGCAGCCCGCAGCACCAGTGCCGGGTCACTTTGGGCGCACAGGGCCTGCAGTTGCGCCAGCACGGCTGGCAGGGCCGTCATGTCAGCAGGAAAACGATATATCATGGCCGCCGCCTGGTTCACGGCTTACGCCCCGCTTGAAAAAAGGAAACAAATGAAACAGCTCATTTTGTCTGCATTATGCCTAGGCACCATGTTGTCGCTGGCCCCGCCGCTGGCGCTGGCGCAAGATGCCGGCGTGGTGAAACTGAACAAAGGCAGCAACCTGCTGGAACGCGACGGAACCCGGCTGCCAATCACCGTCGGCAGCAAAGTCCGGGTCAATGACCGCGTTTTGACCGGCGCTGATGGCTCGGTTGGCATCATGTTGCAAGACAACACCATGCTTTCAGCCGGACCCAATTCCACTTTGCAAATGAACAAGTTTGCCTTTGATACGACGACCCATGCAGGCATCCTTGATGCCTCGGTGAAGCGGGGCACGGTGGCGGTTATTTCCGGCAAGATCGCTAAAGCCACACCGCAAAACGTGAGTTTTTCAACCCCGTCGATGACGCTGGGGGTGCGCGGCACCGCCTTCATCATCGATGCTGGCCAGCGGAGCGAATGAGTTGGACCTGGTCATTGTTCCGCTGCTGGCATTACTGGTTTATGTCGGTGTCCAAAGCACGGCGGTTACCGAACGGGTGGTTTTGTTGCCCGACGATGCTGGCAAGGCCGGGGTGGTGGTGGTGTCAACAGCCAATGGCGAGCAAGTGCTGAGCACTGCCTATGCCAGCGCCCAGTTTTCGGGCCGGGGCCAGCTTGTGGCGGGCCGTGACGAACCCGATCAGGTCAGCGCGCGTTACGCTTCGACACTGGCAGCCTTGCCGCCCCGACCCGAATCGTTCTCGGTGTACTTTGCATCCAATTCAATCACCGAACTGACACCCGAGTCGGGGCAGGTTCTGAACCGGATGAAGGCAGCTTTGGCCAGCTACCCGGCTCCTGAAATCACCGTGATTGGTCACACCGACCGGGTCGGTCGCCTTGAAGACAACGATGCCCTGTCAGTCAAGCGCGCCGCCACGGTGCGCGATTTTCTGCTCGGCCTGGTGGCATCCGGCACGCTCATCGACATTGCCGGACGCGGCGAGCGCGAACCGCTGGTGCCCACCGCCGACGAAGTGCCCGAGCCCTTGAACCGACGCGTTGAAATCAACCTTCGTTAAGGGGTCAGGCAATCGCTGCAGGTGACTCTGGCTGCCAGCGCAACAGCAGCAGGGTCAGGTCATCCGAGGCTTCGGCTGCGCCAACAAAACCGGTGATTTCTGCCCGCAGCCGCGTCATCGTCTGGTTCAGGCTCTGCCCCATTGGCGTAGCCGACAGCGCTGCTTGCAGCCTTTGGCCACCAAACATCTCGCCAGTCTGGTTCATGGCCTCGGTGACACCATCGGTGATCACGCACAGCGTGTCGCCTGCGCTGAGTTGCACGCGCTGCGACAGGTAAACAAAATCGTCCACCACGCACAGCGGCGGACCACCGGTGTCAGCGGGTGTTGCGATCTTTTCAACCACGCCACCCTGACTGATGCGCCAGGGCGAGTCATGTCCGGCGTTAACCAGTTCGAGTTCGCCGGTTTGCACATCGAGCACGCCGAGCAACAGGGTGACAAACATCATGCCGACGTTTTCGCGTGACAGGTCCTGATTGGCAGCCATCACCACATCGGCCACGCTGCCGGTGAGCCGCAGCGAAAAACTCTTGGTCAGGGTTTTGGTGACCGCCATGAACAAGCTGGCGGGCACCCCTTTGCCCGACACGTCAGCCACCACAAAACACAGGCGCTGCGCGTCGATCATGAAAAAGTCATACAGGTCACCGCCGACCTCGCGGGCTGGTTCCAGCAGAGTGGCAAACTCAAAACGCGACTCGCCGGCGAACAGGCGTGCGGCATCGGGCAAAGAGCCCAACTGAATGCGCCGGGCGGCAGCAAGCTCACCGGCAACGCGCGCCGCATCTTCGCGCAACTGCTGCTCGTTGGCAGCCAGGCGACGGTTGTCAAGATCGGTTTTCAGCATCGAACTCAACAGCAGGCAAAGCAGCACCGCCAGATAACCCAGCACACCAGAGGCAGCGTCAAACAGCCAGCCCAATTGGGCAAACAACACCCAGCCGGTGACCAGCCAGGCTACCAGTCCAGCCAGCAACAACAGGCCTGAGATGCCAGGCAGTTTCAGCCGCCAGGCGGCAACGCCAGCGCGCCGGGTTCTGGGCATCAGCCAGACCAGCAGAGCGCCCATGATCAGCAGCGCCACAGTCTCAACGCCTTTGATCCACCAGGGCCGCAGCAAAAAGCGCCCGTCCAGCGCACTTTCGACCAACTGCGCCTGGATCTCCATGCCCGGCACCAGTTGCCCCAGCGGGGTGTTGCGTTTGTCCTGCAGGCCTGAGCCAGTCAACCCCACCAGCACCAGCTTGCTGCTCAACGCATCAGGCGCTACCCGCCCCTGCAGCACCGCTGCGGCCGACACCTGACGCGCCAGTTGGCCTTCTTGTCGGCGGGCAAAATGCAGCCACACCTCACCGTTGGCCTGGGTCGGAATGCGCAAGTCAG
The DNA here is from genome assembly GCA_035368905.1 of Rhodoferax sp. GTDB lineage: Bacteria > Pseudomonadota > Gammaproteobacteria > Burkholderiales > Burkholderiaceae_C > Rhodoferax. The sequence continues at coordinate 219 of DAOSLL010000088.1, read as the reverse complement.
CTACCGTCACGCTGGTCACACCATGCGCGTCAACAGCCAGGTGCACGGCCGGTTCGCCAGTGGCGAGGCGCAGCATTTCAATCGGCAGCGATGGCACCACCTGCTGATTGACCGCCATCACCAGCGCAATCCGGCGAACCACCGTCTGGCTGGCATCCACGCTCAGCAAGGCTTGCCCGTGCGCGGCCGCTTGCAGTTCGGGCAAGCTTGCCAGCACCC
>DAOSLL010000087.1:0-10176 GCA_035368905.1 Rhodoferax sp. | reverse complement strand
GACTTTGCAATAATCTGCGAGGAAATCGCTTCATGACCAGATTCAATCCGTCAGAAGTCATGTAAGCCGGCGTTGGAGCGCAATGGACAGAAAACTGAACAACAGGAGAAATCATGAACAAGCAATTCAATCGGCGTGGCTGGTTCGGCGGCGTGCTGGCCTTATGCCTGGGATTTTCTGGCGCTGCAATGGCCCAGAGCATTCGCGAACGGGTACGAATCGCCGAGGCTCGCATTGACCAAGGCATTCGCTCCGGAGCCCTGACCCGGCCAGAGGCCAACCGGCTGATCATGGAGTTAAGGCAAGTGCGTGACGACGAGCTTCGCGCACGACGCAATGGTCGTATCGATCCCTATGAGCGCGAGCGACTTGATCGAGAGCTTGACCGGCTGGAGGCGCACATCACTGACCTCAAACACAACTACAACAGCCGTGACGATCTGCCCCCGCGTCGCTACTGGCGTTAACCGACAGCGCCAGTGGCTGACGCAGATCAGGCAAAAGCCTGATCGCACCCGTAGCGCAGAAATCCGACACTTGCCGCCAGAAATGGTGATGTCATCAGGATCACCAGGAAGCCAGCGTTGCAGGCACCGGTGATGTGTCTGGCCAGCCACGGCAAGCTTGCCGCAGGGCACGCCGACACCCTGCCCGCCTACACTGCGGCGCATGAAACCCATTGATGTCCCGCACCCCGTCGCGCTCACCCAATCTGCCGACTTTCCCCGCCGCCTGCTGCTGGCAGTCAGCGGCCTCACCCCCCAAATCGTTACCGAGACGCTGTACGCACTGGCCGCTGACGAGTTCGCGCCGTTTGTCCCAACCGAAGTTCACCTGATCACCAGCGCCGAAGGTGCGCGCCGAGCTGTCCTTGCTCAGTGACGACCTGGGCTGGTTTCACAGACTCTGCGCCGACTACCACCTGCCCGGTGTCAAGTTCGACCGCAGTCACATCCACGTCATGCGCGATGCCAGCGGCCAGCCGATGAACGACATCCGCACACCGGCCGACAACCGTGCAGCGGCTGACTTCATCACCGCCCATGTGCGCGCCATCACGGCCGATTCGGGCTGCGCGCTACACGCATCGATTGCCGGTGGGCGCAAAACCATGGGCTTTTACCTGGGCTACGCGCTGAGCCTGTTTGGCCGCCCACAGGACCGACTCAGCCATGTGCTGGTGAGCGAGCCGTTTGAGTCGAGCTACGATTTTTTTTACCCGACACCCTACAGCCGGGTGCTGCAAACGCGCGATGGCCAACTGGCCGATACCGCGATGGCGCAGGTCACGCTGGCTGAAATCCCGTTTGTCAGCCTGCGGCACGGCCTGCCCACCAGTCTGCTGGCAGGTGTTGCCAGCTTCAACGACACGGTGGCTGCGGCCCGCGCAGCGCTGGCACCGGCGCAACTGGTGCTGGATTTGGCCCGCCAGTGCATTCTGGCGGGCCGGCGCGAAATTGCCCTGCCACCGGCCGAACTGGCGCTGCTGGCGGTGTTTGCACGCGAAACCCTGGCGGGCAACCAGCCCTTGAGCGCCCCGACCAAGGGCGTGCCAGACCCGCTGTGGGCCACACGCTATTTGCGCGAATACCGCCGCATTACCGGCAATCTGGCGGATATTGAAGGCACCGAGCGGGCTTTGCGCAACGGCATGGATGGTGAATATTTTTCAGCACGCAAGTCCAAACTGGACAAGCGCCTGAAAACCGCGCTGGGACCCGCTGCCCAGGCCTACCGCATCCACGACGGTGACGTGCGGCCCCGGCGCTATGGGTTAACCCTGCACCCTGATGCAGTACGATTTGCCGCAGATGTGGTGCTCAAGGAGGAAAACAAATGACCATGCGCGAATTGAGCTACCAGCTCAGTTTCAATACCCCGGCTTTTTTAGGCAATGCAGAACAACAAGCCCAGTGGCGCACCCCACCGTTCAAGGCGCTGCTGCGGCAGTGGTGGCGGGTGGTGAAGGCAGCCGATCTCGGTTACGACCATCGCGAAATGCTCAGGCTTGAGAACAGCTTGTTTGGCAGCGCTGGGGATGATGCGGGCGGGGGGCGGTCCAAAGTGCAGTTGCGGTTGTCGACTTGGGATACTGGCACGCTGACATCGTTGCCGCACATGGCAACCCAGCAACATTCAGAGGTCAAAAACAGGCAAACCGGGCAACTGATGTCGGTTGGAACCGATGTTTATCTGGGATTTGGCCCCGTCACCACCCACGGCAACCGCAACGCCATTGCGCCCGAAGGCCCACCGATGACATTCAAACTGCGCTGCCCCGACGCAGAAGCTGGCACCTTGCGCAAAGCCATGCAGTTGGCAGCGTGGTTTGGCTCGGTCGGCTCACGTGCCCGCAATGGCTGGGGTTCGTTGCACATCGAAGGTGAGGGTTTGTTGGGGTTTGAAGGCTTGTGTGACTCCGGCCTGGCCCTGCAATCCGCACCACGCAGCCTGAGCGCAGCCCTGACAGATCGACTTGCGGGCGAGTGGCCGCACGCACTGGGCTTGTGTACTGACGGTCGCCCGGCAGTGTGGCGCGTGTTTGCCGACAAAAAGCTCAATGCAGAGGGCAAGCTGATTTTTACCGGCTTCAAGGAATGGAAAAGCGTGCTGGAGCGCTTGGCGGCTCTCAAAATTGGTTTCCGAACGCGATTCAAATTGTCCAGCGGCTCACCGCATAACCGGGTTGAAGCTCGGCATGTGCTGGCCTACCCGGTTACCAACCACGGCCTGGCGGGTTTGCCCAATGCGCGACTTGCCAGCCAGATGCGTTTCAAGGTCGCCAAAAACAGGGATGGTCAGTATTTCGGCCTGATCACCCATTTACCCAGCGCCATGCCAAAGGCATTTTTTGACCGCAGCCAGGTGACCCAACTGCCAATCAATGACCAGATTGAAGTCTGGAACCAAGTCCATGCGTTTCTGAACGCCCGGCCGGCTTCTGAGATCACCCGCATCCGCAAGGGCTAAGTTCATGACACATAACACCAACTACACCAAGAAACTCGCCGCTTGGTTACACGACCCGGCTGAAAAGCAACTGGTCCTGATGCGTGATGCCGAGGGCCACGAGGGCGGCACGGCACGCCGACTGCGCCAGGCGCTGGACATTTCCGCCAAGGAATTCGACAAGCGTGCCGACTGGCTGGCCGCTGCTGCCGACCGCCCGAGTTGGCCGCGCAACGACGATGCTCGCCGCTACCCGCAGTTTGAAGCGGTCAAGTTCACCAAGGAGGCCGAGTTAATTCACCCGCTGTCGGGTGAAAAGATCGAGCTCAAAAAGCTCGACTTGGGCATCAACGTTGAGCAGATCAAGGCCGTCAGCCAAGCACACTTTGAGAGCCTGATTCAGCACGACGACGACAGTCTGCGTAAAACCTTCCTGGCCTTTTGGCGCTTTGGCCCCGAAGCCGGTCAGCACGCCAGTGAGCTGGGTGTGCTGTGGCCCATGCTGCCCGCTGACTCACGCGTGCCAGACCACAGCATCTGGTCGCATATCGACACCGTATCCGCCATTCACACCGCGCTGGCGGGCGACGACACCGGCCAGGATCAACCTGCGCTGCTGGTCATGAGTTTTGGCCCGGTGCAGGGATTTATCGGCCAAGCACGCTCAACCTCCGATTTGTGGGCGGGGTCGCACCTGCTGTCTTGCCTGGTGTTTGAGGCCATGAAACCCATCATCAGCCATTTGGGGCCGGACTGCATGGTGTTCCCCGCGCTGCGCGGCGTGCCGCTGGTCGATGCCTGGCTGATGAGCCCCGAGGTGGGTGGCGATGCATTTGTGAAACTGTTTGACGACATCGACTCCGAGTTGCTGGCAGACCGCACCGACACCAATCCGCTGTTTGCCGCCAGCCTGCCCAACAAATTCATGGCGATTGTTCCATCAAAACAGGCTGCAGCCCTTGCAGAACGTGCGCTGGAAGCTATCAGAAATGCAGCAAAGCAATGGACCACAGAGGCCGCCAAGCGCGCCTTTGATGCAGCGGGTGTGGCGCTGACCGATGTCACCCGTGCCCAGATCAAGACACAACTCGCCGGATTCCCCGAAGCCTATTGGGCCGCTGCCACCTGGCCAATTGACGGCGATGGTTGCAGGGATTTGGCTGCCGCCAGCGCCCGCCTGCATGCCGCTCTAGACAGCATTCACCCCGATTTGAAAAAGCAAGGCGTTTTTCAGGAGGCCACCTGGCAGGTGCTGACCAAGGAACTCAAGCTCGACGGCCTGCAGTTCTGGCAGCCCAACACCGGCATCCTCTACCCGGCCGTTTATGAATTGGCCGAGCGGGCGCTGGGTGCTGCCAAAGCCACCCGGCCGTTTGCGCCCGTTTTGGAAGAAGGCCACCGCTGCACCCTGACCGGCGATGGCGAGTGGCTGACCCATGACGGGGCTCTGCTGGGGTTGAACCGCAAAGACCGTATGGCCGACAGCGTCTGGGGCAAACTGGCCAAAAAAAAGAAATCTTGGGTCAAACCCGGCGAACACTTGAGCGCCATCGCCACCCTCAAGCGCCTGTGGCCCACGCTGTTTGCCGAGCGCGTCAGCCGACTCACCGGCGGTGATGTGCGCCGATTTGTTGTCAGCACCCATGCGTTGGCGCTGTCCACCACGCTGGAAAAGCTGACAGATCCCAATCAACCCCTGACGACCGACCAAACCTCGGCCCTGCAGGTGCTGGCCGCCAGCGCCAAAGACTTTGATGCGGTGACCCTTCCAAAAGCCCTGGTACGCACGCTGTACAACCGTGAGCAGCTATCACAAACAGAGCTTGACACACTGCGCCGCTTGCCAACCATGCTGGAAGATGCCGACGATGGCAGTGCAGAGAGCAACCACCGCAGCCGCACCATCGCCCGCTTGCTGGGTGACAACCGTCCCGAGGCCTACTATGCACTGATCCTGATGGACGGCGACCGCATGGGTGGCTGGCTGGCTGGCAACGAAGACGACTACAAACTCAGTTACCGGCAAACCTGGCACAGCAAGGTGCTGGGTGAAATGGCCAAATTTGAGGGCCAGGACAAGGCACTCAAAGTCTACCTTGACACCAAGCGCCCAGTATCACCTGGCCGACACGGAGCCATTTCGCAAGCGCTCAACGATTTTTCGACCCGCCTGGCTCGCCATGTTGTGGAGGAATGCTGCAAAGGCAAATTGCTTTATGCCGGTGGCGACGATGTTCTGGCGCTTGTGGCAGTGGATGATTTGTTTGACTGCATGCAGTTGCTGCGCCTGGCCTACAGCGGCATTGCGCCCGATGACAGTATGGGCTTGGGCAAACACCTTGGCCAACTGGAAAAAGGCGGCAGTGACGCACAGCGCAAGTTGCTGCTAAAAAGTGGCTTTGGATTGCTACCCGGCCAGCATCTAGGCAATGGCCGTTTTTCGGCCAGCCGACTGATGACGCTGATGGGTCACAAGGCCACCGCCTCGATGGGGGCGGTAGTGGCGCACCACAGCGCGCCACTGGGTATGGTGCTGCGCGAGTTGCGCGCGGCTGAAAGCCGTGCCAAAAACACCGTGCGCGGCAAAAATGCCCGTGGCGACGACCTCAACCGCGATGCCTTTTGCCTGCGCGTGCTCAAGCGCGGTGGTGGCGAAGTCAGCGTCACCAGCCCGTGGTGGCCCGTGAACGTAGCCAACCAGCAGCCCGACCCTTCGCAAAGCGCGCTGTCCCTGATGAAAGAGTTGGCCCAGCAACTGGCGCTGACCGATTTTTCTCGCGGAGCCATCTACCGCGCCCAGTTGTGGTTTGAGGGTTTGACCGATGACGCGGGTGATGCCAAAACCCCAGCCTGGCGCGACCAGATGACCAGTTCACTGGCCCACCAGTTCAGCCGCCAGAAGGGTGACCCTGCTGTGGCGCGGCAGGTCGTCAACTTTGTCTGTGACGTGATGCAAGCCCAGCACCCCAGAACTGCCATCGACAGCTTTCTGGTCACCAGCGAATTTTTCGCCCGCGAAACCCGCGCTTTTGCGCCCACTGGAGCGGCCGCATGAACGCCACCACTTATTTCTACGTGCGCCCTACCGACAGCCTGTTTGTGCGTGGCAACCTGGCTTTTGGCGACAGCGGCGAACATGGCACTGGCTTGATGCCGCCGCCACCCTCGTTGTTTGCCGGGGCGTTTCGCTCGGCCTTGCTGGGGCAAGATGTCAAGCACCTGAGCAGTTTTCTGTCACAAGGGCGCTGTAGTGATGCCGCGCTAGAGCAATGCCTGGGCACACCCAGGATGCCAGGCGAATTCCGCATCACCTGGTTATCGCTGGCGGGTGAACCCAGCGCTGGCGCGTTACCAGAACCCGTTTTCCCACTTCCTGCTGATCTGCTGATGCTGGGCATGACCTTTGCCACGCTGGAGCCGCGCGCTGTCGCTGCTGGTGTCCAATCTGCTGGTGATCTGCCCTTGCGCGCCACACTGGTGTCAGCCAAGCAGGAAAAACCTAACGGCGGCACCCTTTTGAGCGCCAGGGGGCTCCACCAGCACCTGAGCGGGCAGCGCCCCGAGCAGGCACATGGCATCGAGACCAAACACCTGTACCAGCGCGACCCGCGTCTGGGCATTGGCCTCAACACCGATGCACACACTGCCGAAGAAGGTCAGATTTACACCACCGAGGGCTTTGCCTTTAGCCCAAAGAGTGCCGGCATGCCAGCCAAGTTCGCCAGCACCGGTTTTCTGGTGGGCATTGACGGCGTGGCGGAACTGATGCCCGCTGAAGGCGTGTTGCGCCTGGGCGGCGACGGCCGCAGTGCGCTTTACCGCCGCGTCAACTTCACCCCGCCCGCTGAGCCCGGCCTGCCCGGCAAATCCAGGCGCTTTCGCCTGTTGCTGCAAACCCCGGCCTTATTCAGCCAGGGCTGGCTGCCCGAAGGCGTGGTACGGCAGAACGATGACAGTTACCACCTGCAAGGTGATGGTTTTGATGCCCGGCTGGCCTGCACAGCACTGGGTCGGCGCGACACCGTCAGCGGTTGGGATTTGTTTCAGTGGGCACCCAAACCCGCGCAAGCCGCCGTGCCTGCTGGCAGCGTGTATTGGTTTGACGAGTTTGATGGTGACTTCGGCAAGCTTGCCGCCTGGGTCAGCCAAGGCTTGTGGCCGCAAAATCCGGACACGCTGCAACACAGTCGCCGTGCTGAAGGCTACAACCGCGCCCTGCTGGGTGCCTGGAACTGAATTTAACTGTCACACACCGTAACCTCTCAAGGACCTCGTTATGTTTGAAGCCTCGCAACTCGTTTTTTACTACGCCATCAGCCCGGTTCACATGGGTGCGGGCAGCGCCATTGGGGCCATTGACAGCCCCATTCAGCGCGAAGTCCACACACAGCATCCGATGTTTGCCGGTAGTGGCCTCAAAGGCGCGCTGCGCCACCACTTCAACCGCGCCTGGGTGCGCGGCGAGGGTGACAGCAGCAAACCCAACAGCTTGATCAACCGCATTTTTGGCCCCGACACCGGTGCGTCGGACTTTGCCGGTGCGCTCAGTCTGAGCGACGCGCAATTGCTTGCCTTGCCGGTGCGCTCGCCTAAAGGCGGTTTTGCCTATGTCACCAGCCCGCTCGCACTGGCGCGTTTGCAGCGGCTGGCGCAACAAGCTGGGCTGCCCTGCGACTGGGCCGTGCCATCGGTCTTTGAAAACAGGGCGCTGGCCGCGAGCAATGCCCTACTGACGCAACGCCCTGGCACACCGGCGGGCGCGGTAGCCGACCAACTGGTGCTAGAAGCATTTGAATTCACGGCAAGCGTGGAGCACCTGCAAGCAATAGCAAAATGGATAGCAGACTATGCTTTGCCATCAAGCGCCAACGCCTTCTTTGCCAACAAATTCAAGACTGACCTGGTGCTGCTGAACGACACCGACTTTGCCCACTTTGCCCGCCACGCCATGGTGGTGGAGCCGCATGTGCGCATCAACGATGAAAGCGGCACCGCTGACGACGGCGGCCTGTTTTATGTGGAAAACCTGCCGCCCGAGACCCTGATGGTTGGCCTGGCGCAAGCCAGTATTGAGCGCTTCAAGAAAGGCAGCCGCTCTGTTGATGCCGCCGCGCTACTGAACGCTCCAGAAATACTCGCGAAAGTGTTTGTCGGCCAAGGCGAAACGCTTCCCGGCATCGGTGGCAAACTGCTGCAAATTGGCGGCGATGCCAGCACCGGGCGTGGGCTTGTGCTGGTGCAGGCCATCCATCAGAACTGACGCACAAGGAGTACAACATGCAGGCTTATCGGTTCGACCGCAATGTCGCGCAATCGCACACCATCACCCTGGAACTACCGCCCGAGGCACCGACTGGGCCGGCCCAGATCATCGTACTGTTCCCCGAAACCCCACGCACCAGCGCCGACAACTCACCTCGCTTTGCCGACATAGCCGAGTACATAGCCTGGCTCGAGACACAGCCGCCCACCGGTCGCAGCCGTGAAGAAATCGACCGGCAGGTGCAGGACGAGCATGACAGTTGGGGCGACTGACATGCTGCAGGTGTATCTGGATGCCAATGCCACGATTTACTTCGTCGAGCGGGTTGAGCCGTATTTCACCCGCCTGAAAACGCTGATGCTGGACCATCAGGGCAGGCCACGCATCAATTGCTGCATCAACGAATTGCTGCTGATGGAAGTGCGCGTCAAGCCGCTTCGGGAGGACGATCAAGTGCTGCTGTTGCGCTTTGAGCACTACTTTCAAATATTTGCCAGCCAATTCGTTGCCCTTGACAAATCGGTATTTGATCTGGCCACCCAAATTCGAGTCAAACACGGGTCCAAAACCCCGGATGCACTGCACCTCGCCGCAGCCATTCACGCGGGATGCGATCAGTTCTGGACGCACGACGGCAAGCTCGTGAAAGCGGCGCAAGGGCGAATTGAAGTCATCAACATAGGGAAGCCACATGACACAGACACTTGATCAACAACGCGCCGCGCTGGCCTGGCAATACGCCACCAACAGCCGCAAACTGCAAGGCGAATTGCCCGACAAATACCGCAATTTGGCCAAAGGAGCGCCAGCGCTCATCATGAACAGTGGCCTGATGCCAACACTGGCTTTCTACAGCAGCAAATCCAAAGCCCGGGAAGAAGTCGCGGAATCCGCGCTGCTGAAAGATTTGATTGCCGGAATGATCCAACGCTTGGCACCCCAAGCAGCACCGCGTGACTTCGCATCGTTTATGACCATGCTGCAAAAGTGCGAATCCCGCGACTATCTGCGCTTTACCGACGAGGCACTTGAGTTGCTCAAGTGGCTGCGGCAATTTGTAGATGCCGTTAAATCGAAGGATTAGTCCATGATTCCCGACCTTGTCGCTGCCCTACCTGATCGCATTCCGGCGCAATTTGGCGATGCCGCGCCCGGTCACAGATTTCACCTTTACTTTACACATTGGGAGGCAGGCCGTTTTTCGCCATACAAAGATGCCAAACTGCCAGACATCAAGCATCTGGAAAAAACAGAGCGGGAGAAAATTCGAACGGAATTTGAAGCGCGCAAAAGGAGGGCGCTGGGAAACGTTTGCCCTATGGGGGATTCCGCCAAAGCCCAACTTGTCGCCGTGCGTGCGCGTCAAAAAGCATTGTTCAATCACTACGGCCCCCTCGGTTATCGTCTCAGCACCACTTCCACAGCCCCCTTCGCCACCGGTCTGGGCAACGAGCACCCGATTGAAAATGGCTTTGCCTTCCTCACCCCCTACGGCTTGCCGTATCTGGCTGGCAGCGGTGTTAAAGGCATTCTGCGCCGGTCCATGCAGGAGCTACAGAACGAAGGTGAAGTCGGTTTCACCGACGAGGCGATCAACGCCTTGTTTGGCCCGGAACTCATAGCCAAGCCCGAAGATGCACGTCGTGGTGCCCTCGACTTCTGGGACGTATTTCCCGATCCGGCCAAGGTGGGCGGCAAACTGGTGGTTGAAATCATAACCCCACACTTTGGCGGTTACTACCAAAAAAACGAAACCCCGCACGACAGCGGTTCACCCAATCCGGTCGCCTTTCTCGCCGTGCCCGCCAAATCGCAATTTGACTTCCACGTGGTCTGCCAGCCCGACCGTTTGCCGGCGGCACTGCAAAACCAATGGCGTGTTTTGCTGCAACGGGCCTTTCAACACGCCTTTGAATGGGTCGGTTTCGGTGCCAAAACCTCAGTGGGTTACGGCGCAATGGCAG
>DAOSLL010000086.1:8935-10192 GCA_035368905.1 Rhodoferax sp. | reverse complement strand
ATGACTCCATGACTCCATGACTTTCTTGAATTCTTCCCGGAAATTGCAAAGACTTGATCAGTGCCTAAAACACCATTAACCGAAAGATCACCATGGCCCTGCTGCTACTTGACCGCGCCCAGCTCGAAATCAAATCCGAAGGCGACACCCTGGCCCTGTACGAGGCTGGCCAGCGCCGTGGCACGGTGCCCATCAAACTGCTGGACCGCTGCGTGATCCATGGCGCCCAAACCCGGCTTGACACCGGCGTGTTGATGAAACTGGCCGAAGCCGGTGTCACCACCACCCTGATGAGCCCGCGCAGCCCGCGCCGGGTAGCGCTGGTGCTGGGCACGCAGCACAACGATGCGGCAGTGCGCCTGGCGCAAGCCCAGCGCGTGATGGATGACAGCGCCTGCCGCAAATGGGCGCTGGCACTGGTGCGTGCCAAGCTGCAACGCCAGTTGCGCACGCTGCGTGTGCTGCAAAGCGCCCGCCCCGACGCCCGCAAGGCGCTGTTTGACGCGCAAGCCACGGTGCAGGCAATCCTGGCCCAACTGCTGGTCGGCCACCCTTTCAGCACCCAGGGCACTATAAAAACAGAAGCTGGTGGCGCATATTCCACGGGCGCTACAGGCCAATTTGATCCAAAAGATATAGCCCTGGCCAGCCTGCGCGGTTTTGAAGGCGCTGCCGCACGCGCCTATTTTGCCGGCCTAGCTGGGGTGTTTGCGCCAGCGCTGAACTTTGCCGGGCGCAACCGTCGCCCGCCGCGTGACCCGGTCAACGTCTGCCTGTCTTTGAGCTACACCATGGCGCACATGCAGGCGGTGCAAAGCTGCATCAGCACCGGGCTGGACCCGCTGCTGGGCTTTTATCACCGCCCCAGCTTTGGCCGCGAAAGCCTGGCCAGCGACCTGATCGAGCCACTGCGCCCGGCCATCGACCTCTGGGTATGGCAACTGCTGCGCAGTGAAACTTTGCGCCCCGACCACTTCAGCGAAGACAAAGGCGCCTGCCTGCTGGGCAAGGCCGGGCGTGGTATCTATTACGCCGAATGGGAAAAAGGCAGCGCCCTGTGGCGGCGTTGGCTGCGTCTGCAATGCCAGACGCTGGCGCGGGCGCTGCGCCAGCATGGCGAGCTGTGGCTGGCCGACCCCGATGAGGATGACGAAACATGCTGACCGACAAAAGCCAAACCCGGCGCATCCAGCCCGGCCCCGGTGCCCGCGCCCTGTACCTGGGCAGCCGCGAGCACAAGCGCGTGAGCTGCACTGA
>DAOSLL010000086.1:0-8925 GCA_035368905.1 Rhodoferax sp. | reverse complement strand
GGTGGTCACCAACGCCCGCGCCCAGGTCATGCGCTACCCGGTGGCCCGTGTGGCGCGGGTGGTCAGCAGCGCCGACGTGGTGGACTGGAGCGGCCCGGCGCTGGCGCTGTGCATGCGCGCGGGCATCGGCATCACCTGGCTTGACAGCGGTGGCCAGGCAATTGGCAGCATCTACGCGCAAAAGCGCAACACCGCCGACCTGTCGACCGTGCTGGAACTGTGGAGCGAACGCTTTGACGGCCTGCAGCTTTACCAGAACTGGCTGCGCGCGCGGCGCATGGACATTGTGGTGCGCTGGGGCGAGGCGCAAAACCCCAGCATCACCCCGCAGCAATGGGAAGCCACCAAGCGCGAATATGTGTATGGCGGCAAATTCACCGTGCACCTGCCCACCGCCCTGCGCGACCTGAGCCTGGCCTATGTGGCGGCCCAGCTCAACAGCCTTGGCCTGGTGCCCCAGCTTTGGGGACCGAGGCTGGAACACATCGACCTGGACCAAGACCTGTGCGAGCTGCTATGGGCCGAAATGAATCTTGGCACCGGCGCACTGGCCGACACAGTGGATGAGGCGACCACCGCCACCGAACTGTTCGAGCGCTGGAGCGCACGCAATGCCGCCAGCCTGACCCTGCACCTGGTGCACTTGCACCGCACCGCCCTGAAAGCCATGCACACATGAGCCAGACTGCCACTGCCCGCTACCTGGTCACCTACGACATCGCCGACCCGAAGCGCCTGAGCCGCCTGTTCAGGTTCATGAAAAAGCAGGGTGTGCCGGTGCAATATTCGGTGTTTCTGGTGGAAACCAGCGCTGCCAAACTGGCCGACTTGATGCTGAGAATTGCCAAAATGATCCACCCCAGCGCCGACGACGTGCGCGCCTACCGCCTGCCCGACAACGGCTGGCAGGTGACGATGGGCGCCAGCATCCTGCCCGACGACATCCTGCCCGGCGGACTGATGCTGCCAAAGCGGCAACAGCGCTGACCCGGTCGGCGTTCAATGCAAAAAGGCCTTCCAGCCCTTATGCAGCATGCGCGAGCAGATACAACTATGATAGCAATGCAAATGCCCAAGGCGCATGCCAGCACGAATGCCTGCTGCCGTGCCGCCATGCAGGGCAATCAAATGCCCAAACAACAGCGTGACGCAACTGCCTGCCATCAGTGCCATTTCTGCGCCAGGCAAACTGTAGCGCCGTTGACGCTGACCCCGAACGCCGCAGACCACAAACCAAACCCACCGACCAGGCTGCGAAAGACACCAGTGCGGTGCGCCAGACCCGATAGACTCAAAGCCTTGCACAGGGCGGCCGCAAGCAGCGGGGGAAAGGAAGGTTGGCTGGAAGTTAGGTTGTTCAACACGCCCAACTGTCTCGAACTCCCGATGCAAGCTGTTGAATCTGTAGCGTTTTTTGACCAATACAGACAAAGTAACTGCCCTGAATTCAAAGGGATTAAGACTAATAATAGCGGCTGACAATTGTATTGTTGCCAGACAAAGTAACTGCCCTGAATTCAAAGGGATAAAGACAGCGTGGACTCTGCGATACCCAAAAAATTGGCCGACAAAGTAACTGCCCTGAATTCAAAGGGATTAAGACACATGCGAGTTGTTGGCATTGCTCACGTATCTGACAAAGTAACTGCCCTGAATTCAAAGGGATTAAGACGCACGGATGAACTTAAATGCCTTGACCGCCATGTAGACAAAGTAACTGCCCTGAATTCAAAGGCATTAAGACCCCGTAACAAGTTGATGCGCTACAACAGGCCGCGACAAAGTAACTGCCCTGAATTCAAAGGGATTAAAACCAGCGGTGCGGCTGGCTCGCTTATCACTCAAAAGACAAAGTAACTGCCCTGAATTCAAAGGGATTAAGGCGGGGCCGCGTCCAGGGTCATCATGCCGCCGATGGACAAAGTAACTGCCTGCCGATGACCCAGGCGAGAGTCTGATAAGAAGTCTCAACCCCGCAAGCCAGAACGCCAAACCCCGCATCAAGGCGGTTCCCGGCAATGCTTGTTTGCGGGATTTGTGCCAAAGGCATGCGTTGCTGGCACGCGCACGGCACGACCACGACCACATCCACTACCAGCTATAAATGCCGTGTGCAATCACACCAAAAGACGGGTTCACTATCGCTGAAATACGCGCCAAAACTGGCAAGACATCGCCGCCCGAGGCTGATGGCTGCGCAAATGCTGCATCAGCTTGTGACCACACTGCCATGGGTTTTCAGTTCTGCCCGGCTGGCTTGCAGCCCCAAAAGCGGGGCTGATGCCTTGCTGCGCATGCCCGAATCGGCAGGTCAGTCAAGCGACTTTATTGCCAGGCCTTTAGGCAAGGTTCAGCGGCGGCGCAACACATGGATGAAGCTGCCGTCCACGGATTGCTGCTCCACCAGTTCATTGCCGGTCTGTTTGGCAAAAGCCTGAAAGTCGCGGATTGAACCGGCATCGGTGGCAATCACCTTCAGCGTCTGGCCGCTTTGCAATTCGCTCAGCGCCCTTTTGGCTTTCAAAATGGGCAGCGGGCAGTTCAGGCCACTGGCATCAACTTCTTTGTCGGTTTGCATCAGGTTTTCCAAAAAGTATTTGATGGCCAAAGCTTCAGGCCGGGAACACGCCGGTGGACAGATAACGGTCGCCGCGATCACACACCACAAAGACAATTGTCGCGTGTCGCTCGCGCTGGGCAATTTCTTGCGCCACCCAGCAGGCCCCGGCGGCCGAAATGCCAGCAAATATGCCTTCGTCGCGCGCCATCTTGCGGCACATGTCCTCGGCATCTTCCTGGCTCACGTACATCAATTCATCGACATGGGTCGGGTCATATATCTTGGGCAAATAGGCCTGCGGCCACTTGCGGATGCCCGGAATGCGCGAGCCCTCATTGGGTTGCACGCCAATGATTTTGATGGCCGGATTTTTTTGCTTGAGGAACCTCGAAACCCCGGTGATGGTGCCGGTGGTGCCCATGGCACTGACAAAGTGGGTGATCTTGCCCTTGGTGTCGGCCCAGATTTCAGGGCCGGTGGTTTCAACGTGTATGCGCGGGTTGTCCATATTGGCAAACTGGTCAAGCACCAGCCCCTTGCCGTCGCGCTGCATCTGGTCAGCCAGGTCGCGCGAATACTCCATGCCGCCGCTCTTGGGGGTCAGGATCAGCTCGGCACCAAAGGAGCGCATGGTCTGGGCCCGCTCGATCGACAGGTCTTCAGGCATGATCAGAATCATGCGGTAGCCCTTGACTGCCGCTGCCATGGCCAGCGCGATGCCGGTGTTGCCCGAGGTGGCTTCGATCAGCGTGTCGCCGGGCTTGATGTCGCCGCGCTCTTGCGCCCGCTTGATCATCGAAAACGCGGCCCGGTCTTTGACCGACCCCGCCGGGTTATTGCCTTCGAGCTTGCCCAGAATCACATTGCCATGCTGCTGACATGCTGTGCCGGCAATTCTTTGCAGGCGAACCAGCGGGGTTTTACCGATCAAATCTTCAATGGTTGGATATTTCATAGCCCACACTGTGCCATAATTCCGGCTCTCTGATCAAAGCCCGGGTGGTGGAATTGGTAGACGCGCTGGACTCAAAATCCAGTACCGAAAGGTGTGTCGGTTCGATTCCGACCCCGGGCACCATCGATAAGGCCGACACGTTCTTGCGCTGTCCGGCCTTTTTTGTTTCCCCCTGTGAAAACTCTGCTGCTGTCGCTCGGTAACGCGCGTTGCACGTTGGCCGGGCTGCGGGCTTGTGTTTCATCGGGGTCACAACATGCAGAAACTGGGCCACCGGGGCACCTCCTGCCACAAGTCGGCCAACTGGCATGGCGGCCAGAATTCAAGCTGAAATAGCTTCAATTATGATAGCTATCAGCGCTTTCTCGATAAGGGCTGGATGCCAAAAAGTCTTACAAGATTTTGGCTTTCAGGCGTTGCATCAGTGTGATGCCCAACACCGCCAGACCACCGGCCACCAGGCCGAACAGCATGGTCAGGCCCAGGTTGACCAGCGGTTGCAGCAGCGCGCCGCTGGCGGCGCTGATCTGCTCGACACCCTGCCCTACCGCGTGCCAGCCATGCGCCAGAATGCCGCCGCCCACCAGAAACATGGCGGCCGTGCCCAGCACGGTCAGGCTTTTCATCAGGATCGGTGCGGCCTGCACCAGCATTCGGCCTAGGGCCTGTTGCAGCCCTTGCGCCACTTTCGATTTGCGCTGGCTCAGGTACAAGCCCAGGTCGTCAATCTTGACAATGCCCGCCACCAGCCCATAGACCCCGACCGTCATCAGCACCGCCACACCGGCCAGCACGCTCAGCCGGGTCAGAAACGGGCTGGCCGCTACCGTGCCCAGGGTGATGACGATGATCTCGGTGGACAAAATGAAGTCGGTGCGTACAGCGCCTTTGATTTTTTCTTTTTCGAGTGCCACCACATCCACCGACGTGTCGCTCAGGGCATCGAGCAGTTGCGCATGCCCGGCTGCGTCTTCGGCCTTGCTGTGCAGCAGCTTGTGCGCCACCTTCTCGAAACCCTCGAAACACAGAAACAGGCCACCGGCCATCAACAAGGGGGTGATCGACCAGGGTGCCAGCGCGCTGAGCAGCAGCGCACCCGGCACCAAAATCAGTTTATTGACCAGCGAACCCTTGCACACGGCCCAGACCACCGGCAGTTCCCGGTCTGCCTTGACCCCGGCCACCTGTTGCGCGTTCAGCGCCAGATCGTCGCCCAGCACCCCGGCGGTCTTGGTCGCCGCAACCTTGGTCAAAACCGCCACATCGTCAAGCACGGTGGCAATGTCGTCGAGCAAAACAAGCAAGCTACTGGCCATCAGACAACTCTCCTATGTTGAAAACAATCGAATCACTTTTTTCCGATTGTCGTTGAAGCCCGCCACCGGTTTGGGGCCGGGGCAGGTTCGATAATGTGGCCCGAAAACACCTACCGGGGATTGTCCCGAATTCAGAAAGAGCCGTCATGCATCGCGTTTGTATCAGCCGCACCGGGCTATATGTGCCCCCCCATGTCATCAGCAATGCCGAGCTGGTGGAAACATTCAACCAGTTTGCCGACCTGGAAAACGCCAGACTGGCGGCTGACATTGCCAACGGTAGCGTGAGCGCCATTGCGCACTCCAGCGTCGAATTCATTGACAAGGCATCGGGCATTCAACAGCGCTATGTGATGGAAAAGTCTGGCGTGCTTGACCCCAGGCGGATGCGCCCGCGCCTGACAGCGCGCCCGGACAGCGAACTGTCGCTGATGGCAGAAATCAGCGTGGCCGCAGCGCAAGATGCCCTGGCCCGCGCTGGCAAGAAGCCCGCGGCGGTGGACGGCGTGATATGCGCCGCCGCCAACATGCAGCGCGCGTACCCGGCCATGGCAGTTGAAATTCAGGCGGCACTGGGCATTACAGGCTTTGGTTTTGACATGAACGTGGCCTGCTCGTCGGCCACTTTTGGCATCGAGATGGCGGTCAACGCGGTCAAGACTGGCAGCGCGCGCGCGGTGCTGGTGGTCAACCCTGAAATCACCTCGCCGCACCTGGCCTGGAAAGACCGCGACTGTCATTTCATTTTTGGCGATGTCTGTACCGCCATTCTGGTGGAGCGGCTTGAAGGTGCAGCAGACGGTGCCTTTGAAGTGCTAAGCACCAAACTGGTCACCAAGTTTTCCAACAACATCCGCAACAACGCCGGCTTCATGTCGCGCAGCGAAGACCGCAACCCGGATGACCGCGACCAGTTGTTTTACCAGGAAGGCCGCAAGGTGTTCAAGGAAGTCTGCCCGATGGCGGCCGAACACATCGGCAGGCATCTGGCTACGCTGGATTTGATCCCCAGTGATGTCAAACGCTTCTGGCTGCACCAGGCCAACCTGGCCATGAACCAGTTGATCGGCCGCAAACTGCTCGGGCGCGATGCCACGGCAGACGAAGCGCCCGTGATTCTCAATGAATTTGCCAACACCGCTTCAGCCGGCTCGATCATTTCGTTCCATCGTCACCATGACGACATCAAGGCGGGCGAACTTGGCGTGATTTGCTCGTTTGGGGCTGGCTATTCGATTGGCAGTGCGGTGCTGCGCCGCGCCTGAAGCACGCCATCTTTGGCCCGGCAGGGCTTGCACTTCAACTCAGATCGCGTTTGAAGCGAATTTCTTCCACTTTGACCGCGCCCATGTGCACGGTCTTGATGCTGGTCATCTCGCGCTTGAAACCCGCCAGGTCGTGAAAGCGCAGCGTCCGCTCGTAACCCAGCGGCACCCAGGCGGTGACTTTGCTGCAACCTTCTTCAACCAGGCCTTCACGCGCGGCATCCCAAAGCGCCAACCCAATACCCCGGCCCCAATGCTCGGGCAGCGCATAGATGGCCCAGATTTCGCCGGTGGTAGGTGGTGTTTTGGGGTCACGCGAGCGGTCATAGCCGACAAATCCGACCACCTTGGCGGCAGCGACAGCCACCTGCACCTGGGGTTCGCTGTACTCAATGGCTTCGCGCCAAAATGCCTGGCTTTTCTTAAGGCTGTCAAATTCGGGCATTGGCTCGCCAGGAAAAAGCGCCTTGAAGGCGGCCTGGCTGGCACTGGCCTGAACTTCGGCTATTGCTTTGGCATCGCGCTGGGTGGCGGGACGGACTTCAATCTCTAATGAATCAGACATGAAAAAATGGCCGGGGTCTTGTCCGGCGGGTCAACAAACAGGGGGATGAATTGTCGCTGCATTGACGTCCCGGTCGGCCAGGTGCGACTCTTGAGGGGCTGATTGATGCAAAGCAGGCACTTTTGCATCTTCTTTTTGCGGTATTCCTTTTGCTGAACCAGTCCAGTCCTTGCGATCGCGCCTTGCCTGGCGTTGGCAAGGTCTGCGACCGGGTGCCAAGGGACGAATGATTTGGAAATGGAATTAGAATCCGCCCGGTGTTGATTATTTGACACACACGCTAGGGGTGTTGCTCTGCAGTTGAATCTGCAAAGCGGCTGAGAAAGTCCCTTTGAACCTGATTGAGGTAATCCTCGCGCAGGGAAGCCAGTCTGACAACGGGTGTTGCCGCCTTCTCTGGCAACTCACATCCCCTATTTGGATTTCGCCGACCTGCCAGTTTTTTGCATGGAGCAAACGCATGGCCAGTACACCCATTTCCGGGACACATAACTCTCCTTCGATGCCAATGTCGCCATCAGCGGCAGTATTGAATTCGGCACTGTCACCGGTATCAGCGGTGCAGCGGGTCTTTGACTGGCATGACCACATCGCGCTGTGGTTCAGCCTGGGCGTGGGCCTGCTGGTGATGCAGGTAGGTGCCTATCTGGTGCCAGCCGTGGGCAGCCAGGACGCAGCGCTGGCGATAGTGCTGGGTTCGCTGACTGGTGCTGGTTTGCTGGCCTGGACGGCACGGCTGGGCTGCACCAGCGGCTTGTCCAGCGCCGGTTTGATGCATGCCACTTTCGGCAGCAGCTTTGCCCGGCTGCCGGTGCTGCTGAACATGGCGCAACTGATCGGCTGGACCACCTTTGAGCTGGTCATCATGCGCGACGGTACGGCCGCCATTGGCAAACAGTCTTTTGGGATGTCCCTGGACAGCGCTGGCGGCATGCTGGCCACCACACTGTTGTGGGGTGGTGTGCTGCTGCTGCTGCTGGGCGGGTCAATGACCCAACTGGTACGCAAGCTGATCAGCCGCATTGGCCTGCCGCTGGTGATCGCCTCGCTGCTTTGGCTGACCTGGCAGTTTGGCGGCCAATTGCAGGAGCAGGGCCTGGCGAAGTTCTGGGCGCGCACAGGTGATGGCAGCATGGGACTTTTGTCGGCAATGGACCTGGTAATCGCCATGCCGGTGTCGTGGCTGCCATTGGTGGCCGACTATGCCCGCCACGGCAAATCCGGACGCAGCGCCATGAGCGGCACCTGGCTGGGGTATGCGCTGGCCAACATCTGGTGCTATGGCCTGGGTGTGTTGGTGGTGAGTGTGGCACAGCCTGGCACCGATCTGGTCACGGCGCTGCTGCTCGCGCAAGGTGGCCTGCTGGCGCTAAGTCTGATTCTGATTGATGAAATTGACAATGCCTATGGCGACGTGTACTCGGGTGCCGTATCAGGCCATAGCGTCAAGCCAAACTGGAGCATTCGCCAGTGGGGACTGGGTCTGGCGGGTCTTTGCACCGCCCTGGCGTTGGTGCTACCAATGCACAGCCTGGAGCCATTTCTGCTGATGCTAAGCTCGGTTTTTGTGCCGCTGTACGGGGTGATCCTGGGTCGGCTCAGTGGCGCGCATGTTGCCATTGACCCGTCTTCGCCCAAGGTGGACTGGTCTGCCGCGCTGCTCTGGCTGCTGGGTGTTGCCTGCTACCACCTGTTGGCCAGGTTGGCCCCACAGTGGGGTTCTGCCCTTCCCACCCTGGCCTTCACCTTTTCGCTGGCCTGGCTGACACGCCGGGCCGCTGTGCGTGCGCTCGCGCAGGCATAGCCGGGTATTTGTCGATGAACCGGACTTGACTACTGCAGGGTTGAAGAGCGTCTATAAATGATGTAGCGGCTTCTCGTTTGCCAAACACCGGCCTGAACGAAATAGGCACCGCAATGCGAAGGACATGGATGCCTGAAGGGAGACGAAAAAGATTTTGCACAACCCACCTTTGTATGAGTAAGCTGCACCAGGCCATCAAAATGCCGATTTATTCAACTAAATCAACCATCTGAAGAGATGTGGAGCGGGTGAAGGGAATCGAACCCTCGTATGAAGCTTGGGAAGCTGCCGTTCTACCATTGAACTACACCCGCATGGGCAGTGATTCTAATGGAGATGTCGAATCGAACCGGGGGGACCGAATTCTTGACGAGGTCAAGTTGTCGACCTACATTCAGACGGTTACAAGTTGTCACGGTTGGGGTTGGGCAACGGTCCGAGTGCAAGGGAGCTTCCGATG
>DAOSLL010000085.1:2717-10222 GCA_035368905.1 Rhodoferax sp. | reverse complement strand
AGTCCCTCGGCACCGCTGACGGCCAGGTCGACCCGCAGACCAAGATCGGCCAGATAGGTCTGCATAACCTCGAGCGAGGATTGGCTGTCGTCCACCGCCAGCACATGCAGACCCAGCACGCTCTCGGGCAGGGTGCGTAGATCCTCGTGGCCGGTGCCCAGCCAGACCGAGAAGGTAAAGGTGCTGCCCACTGCGACCGTGCTCTCAACCTGCAGCTCGCCACCCATCATGTTGACCAGGCGCTTGCTGATGGCCAGTCCCAGACCGGTGCCGCCGTACTTGCGGGTGGTGGAGCTGTCGGCCTGGGAGAAGGCTTGAAACAGCAAGTCGATCTGGTCGGGTGTCATGCCGATGCCGGTGTCCTGTACCGCAAAGCGCAGGTTTACCCGGTCGGCAGTGCGCTCAAGTACCTCGGCCCGCAGCCGGATGCTGCCCTGCGGGGTGAACTTGACGGCGTTGCCGATCAGGTTGGTAAATACCTGGCCCAGCCGCAGCGGGTCGCCGCGCAAGTTGGCTGGCACCGCCCGGTCGATGTC
Organism: Rhodoferax sp.; assembly: GCA_035368905.1. Taxonomy (GTDB): domain Bacteria; phylum Pseudomonadota; class Gammaproteobacteria; order Burkholderiales; family Burkholderiaceae_C; genus Rhodoferax. The sequence continues at coordinate 9,686 of DAOSLL010000085.1, read as the reverse complement.
GATCAGCAACTCCAGATCTTTGTCCTGCACCCGCAATGCCATCAGGCTGGTGACGTGGTCAATGGTTTCGAGGAAGTTGAAGTCGATGTTTTCGATGTCAAGTTTGCCGGCTTCGATCTTTGAAAAATCGAGGATGTCGTTGACGATACCCAGCAGCGCCGACCCGGCAGCGTGAATCTTGCTGATGTAATCGCGCTGACGGACGTTAAGTTCGGTCTTGAGCGCCAGATAGGCCATGCCCAGAATGGCGTTCATCGGCGTGCGGATCTCGTGGCTCATATTGGCCAGAAATTCGCTCTTTGCCAGGCTGGCGGCAATGGCGGCCTGGCGGGCCAGCTCGGCTTCCTGGGTGCGCTCTTGCACGCGCTGCTCCAGCCCGGCGTTTTGCGCGGCGATCTGGGCGTGGCTTTCGGCCAGTTGCAGCGTACGTGCGCGGATTTTTTCATCCAGATTTTGAATATGGTCACGCAGTTGCGTCACCATGCGGTTGAAGGCGTGGGCCAGATCGCCGAGTTCGTCGCTGCGTCGGATGCTGCTGGTGGCATCGGGGTCGCCGTTTTCCACCCGCCTTGCCACCTCAGCCAGTTGTACGATCGGGTGGGTGAAACGTCGCACAAATACAAACGCCAGACAAAGCGCCAGCGCCAGTCCGATCAGTCCGAACATGACCAGCCGGTGTTTGAGCGCATCGGCGCTTTCGTACAGGTCGTCCAGATACACCGAGGCCACGATGTACCAGTCGTAACTGGGGAAATGGCGCACCCAGGAGATCTTGCGGTGGACAAAATGCTGTTCGTCACCGGGCTTGTCCCACAGGTAGCGCCAGCCGTTCGGGCTGTCGGTGACCCCCATCAACTCGTCCAGAATGAGTTTGCCAGTGACCGGGTTCTTGGTTTGACCCAAGTTCTTGCCGGCCAGGTTGGGGTGAAACAGCATGTTGTACTTGCCGTCAAACACATAAACGTAACCGTCGCGGGCGATGCGGATGTTGGCGATTCGGGCGGCAAGCTGGCGCATCAGCTTGGCCTTGCGCACTGCCACCAGCTCCTCGATATCGTCGACGTAAATCCCGGTCGCAATGTGGATGCCCAGATCGCTCAGATGCCGGGTGTAGGCCAGCTTCTCGGCCTGTGCACTTCTTCCCAGGCGGTGCCAGTGGTAAGAAAAAAAGCCGCCGCCTTTTTCCAGGCCGAGCTTGACCATCTGAGGAATGATCAGATGACCATCGACATCCTGAACTTGCGAGAAGTCACGTCTGTCAAGCGCCGGGTCGGGGTGGGCGATCAGTACCGAGCTGTTGTCGAAAGCCCACACATAGTCGTCGCCGCCGTAGCGTGACACGCGCAAGCCGCCGACGGTGCGATCCAGCGCCGCCGACTTGCTCAGACCGTGCGCCAGGGCATCAAGGTACTGAAAACGCAGCCCGGCCTCGGTTAGCGAAACAATGTCCTTGAGCTTGCGCTTGCGCTCCTCGGTCATGGCGATGCGGTATTGCTTGAGGTCTTCCTCGGCCATCTCCAGCAACTGGTGCACGTTGTCCATGATGGTCAGTCCGGCGCGTTCTTCGGCGGCGCGCATGGCCGACTCCACCAGGGGTATGGCAGTCACATAGATCGCCACCAACAAGCTGATGACCAGCGCACCAGTGCCCAGGAAAACACGGGTGAACAGGCGTGGCGCGAAGGCTTTGGGTCTGAGCGTAAACATGGCTCATCGTGGTCAGTCAATGTGACAGGAGTTGTTCTTCGCCGCGGCGGGCTTCCTGAAGGTCGAGACAACTGGCAAGCAAGCCGAAACGGCCCAAAGCCAACCGGCCAAAACGCAGCTTTGACTTCAGAGGCCGCTTGCGATCACATCGCCGTGGCTTTCGCTGTCCATCACAGCGTTTTCGGCGTGCTGCACACCATCGGGCCAAAGACGATAGGCAAGGCAAGCATGGCGATTAGCGGTGTCGCAGTCACCTTCATCATCGGCCGCCGCCGCAGCCAGGTGATGATGCCCGGCAGCAGCAAAGTGCTGGTTTGCAGCGCGATGTTGGTCACCAACCGATTCAAAATCGTCACCCAGTTCGCCTTCGGAGTAGGGTTATCGACTCCAGATGTGTTTTCAGCTTGTTGCGTCATGGGGTTCTCGCGAGTTGATTGCGCGCGGCACCGTGCCGGTTAACCAGTGCCAGTGTGGCACGCTGGCGTGAAGAATTGATGACAAAGCTGCTTCGCCACCAGGGCATGCGTACTGTGGAGCGCCGAAAAAGACCCGTCAGGTTTGCCGTTCAACCAGATGCTGGCGTTGTGCCAGAGTTGCCACAACCTGCTGGACCGGCATGCTGTGGTTATGGACCATGTCCGTAACCCGCGGCTACCTTTTGAGCAGGTCTGACACTTGATTCGATGATGCCGTCATGCTGCCCAAGGGCTTGGGTTAACGTGAAACAACTTTCATGTCCGGGGGGCAACGGAGTCCAAGAAAGTCAGCGGCTGCTTTGTGCAAGTGTCGCGTTGCGCTGTTGCAAGATCAGGGTGCGGTACGGTACCGACCAGTCGTGACGCATAGCCGCCCTTGGCGAGTGGAGCATTTCAGCTTCCAGATCTGTCTTAACTTCAAGAAATATGGGATCGTCTGAACCATAACGCTGCTGCAACTTGTTGCAAAGCGCTTCCAGATTGTTGAGATGACGTGACATTTTGCGTTGAACCGTTGTTGAACACCGGGGGAATGTTAACAACCGATTGCTGCTTTCATGACGCTAATCATCATGGAGTTGACTTAAAGCAAACACGCCGCGCATTTCAATTGACATCCGAAAAGCAATTGGTGTGTCATTATTTGGTCACATAAAGATCATATAACCCCACCATGAGCATCCATACCGCATCTGCCGACATAGCCATCACATCCTCTGAAACCACCGCTGGCGATGACTTGCCTTGGGACCGGGAGGTTTGCCTTGGTCTGATCGACCAGTTGTGGTCGCTGCGCCACACCATGCTGGCGCGGGAAGCACAGTTGCAGATCGAACTCAGCAGCGTGCCACCCCGGCACCAGAACAGCGCCCGCAACCTGATTCACTATTTGTGTCTGCGCACGGTTGATCTGCGTCCGCTGCAAGAGCAATTGGCCAAGCTGGGCTTGTCCTCGCTGGGTCGATCCGAATCGCATGTATTGGCAAACCTGGACAAGGTGCTGGGTGTGCTGCACCGACTGACGGACCAGGTCTGGCAGGACCGGTCTGGCGAGGAGCCGGTCGGTAGCGTCAGCAGCCGCGCCCACCTGATGGAGCACACGGCCAGTTTGCTTGGGCCAGCACCGGCAAACCGTCCGGTGCGCATCATGGTGACCCTGCCCTCGGAGGCAGCCCGGGACTTTGCCGTTGTCAGAGACCTGGTCGATGCCGGTATGGATATCGCCCGCATCAATTGTGCGCATGACGGCCCGCAAGACTGGAAGGCGATGGCGTTGCACGTTCGGCGCGCGGCGCAATTGATGCAGCGTCCGATCAAGATACTGATGGATCTGGGTGGCCCCAAGATTCGCACCGGGGAGATGGCACCAATGGCACCGGTGCTCAAGCTCAAACCGTCCAAAGACCAATTTGGCCGTGTCTTTCGGGCTGCCCGTTTGCATCTTCGACCGATCGATAGCCTTGAAAACATCGATGATGTGGATGCCTGTATTGGTGTCTGGGAGGTCTGGCTGGAACGGCTAAAGCCGCGAACCAGCATCGAGTTCACGGACGCGCGCGGTGCCAAGCGCCACTTGATGGTGGTTCACACCGATGCCAAAGGTGCCATCGCCGAAAGTCTGCAGACCGCCTACCTGACACCTGAGACAGTGTTGACCATTGGCGGCGCCCATGGGAAAAAGAAGCACTCGACACTGGTGTGCCAAATTGACAGCCAGCCGGGAACCCTGCACCTGCACCGTGGCGACATGTTGCACCTGACCGACGGCAGCCAGACATCCAGCGCAGCGGATGACGACACGCATGATCTGGGTCAGGATATTGCGCACATCACCTGCACATTGCCGCAAGTCATTCATCAGGTCAAGCCAGGTGCGCGCATCTGGTTTGACGATGGTCGCATTGGTGGCATCGTGCGGCACAGCTTCCCAAACTATCTGAGCATCGAAATCACCCAGGCGCGTGATTCGGGTGAAAAGCTCTCGGGTGACAAAGGCATCAATCTGCCTGACAGCCAACTCGATCTGCCAGCGCTGACCCCCAAAGACCTGGAGGACTTGCAAACCGTTGTCACCGAAGCGGATATGGTGGGCTTGTCGTTTGTGCAAAGGCCTGCCGATGTGGATCAATTGCGCCGAATGCTGGCGCAACTGGGTCGGGCCGACATGGGTCTGGTACTCAAAATAGAAACCCTGCAGGGATTTGAAAACCTGCCCGAACTGATGCTTAGCGCCATGGCGGCCAGCAGTGCCGGCATCATGATCGCGCGCGGTGACCTGGCGGTGGAATGCGGCTATGAGCGCATGGCCGAGGTTCAGGAAGAAATTCTATGGTGCGCCGAAGCCGCCCACATGCCGGTCATCTGGGCGACCCAGGTGCTCGAATCGATGGCAAAAACCGGACTGCCCTCGCGCGCCGAGATTTCGGATGCCGGTTTGGGGGAACGCGCCGAGTGTGTGATGCTCAACAAGGGGCCGTACATTGTCCAGGCCATTCACACGCTCGACAACATTCTGAAACGCATGGGCGGGCACCAGGACAAAAAGCGCCCCTTGCTGCGAGCCCTGCGCGCGTGGGGCGACAACCCCACTTTGCTACTACAACAAGCCCCGCAGGCGGATGTCAAGTTGATCTAGTTTATTTGCATTTTATGCCTCTATCCCTTATGGATAAAGCGCAGTAAGCTATATTGTTAATAGCATCATAATCTCTACTGACAGGTCCTGTGCGGTGATTTCCAGGAACAGGTACACAAGCCTGCAAACACCAGCGACCCGGTTGCCCTGCAACAGTTGCGCCCTCGCGACGAAGGCTGTTCGATTTTGGGTCGTCCGGATCAGGCAGTCATGGAAATTGCCAATCTACCGACTTGCGTAAATGCGAGGAGCGTCAGCGACGTGGCAATTCATGGGATCATTGATCATCAGGTCGCTGCTCTACGCGATGGCGAGTCGGTATGTTTCGATTTGCTGCTTGCCCTGGCGCAACGCCTGCCCAAGCTTGAGCATAGCCACTTCGCGAGTTACAGCAACACACGAATACCCTTGAGATGAACCTTCGGCGTTTTCAGCCCCAGTCGCTAGTGGTCCGCCTGACTTTGCTCACGCTGGTGATTGTGGTGCTGACATTTTTCGTGTTGTCGAGCTATATCAGGTCGCTGATGCGCGAGGAATTGTTGCGCTTTACCGGAGAGCAGCAGCGCTCGGCGCTGGCGGTTTTGGTCAGCCAGGTCAGCCATAGCCTGCAAGAGCGGCTGGACACCCTGGGCACGGTGGCCGCACGCATCACAGCCCGCGATATGGAAAATCCCATGGCCGCGCAGGCATTTTTGCTGGAGCGCCCATTTTTGGCCAAGGTATTCAATGGCGGCGTGGTGCTATGGAGCCGTACCGGCCAGCGGCTAACCGACGCGCAATTTGAGGGCATGAGCGCCGTCAACCAGCCGCTTGATCCGCAAGAACTGACGCGCCTGCTCAGCGATGGGCAGCCCTTGGTAGGCAGAGTTCATCGCGATGCTCAGTTGCAGGTCGGCGTGTTTGCGATTGCCGTGCCCGTGCGCGACCGCCAAGGCCAGGTCATTGGTGCGCTGGGCGGCACGATCCGGCTCGATCAACCCAATTTTTTGAGCCAATTGCTGCATCACCCCTATGGCCAAACCGGGCACTTCTTCCTGATTGATGCCCATGACCGGCTGATTTTTGCCAGCTCTGACAGCACGCGCCTGATGGAGGTGCTGCCGGCGCCGGGCCAGCACCCGATGATCGACAAATTTGTGGCTGGCTTTGACGGTACGGTGCAGACGGTCAATCCGCACGGCGTGTCGCTGCTGGTCAGCGTCAAGCCGGTCGCACCGGCCCAATGGTATGCCTCGGTCACTCTGCCGACCGATGAAGTCTTTGCCCTGATTTCGGCGATCAAGTGGCGCACCCGGCTGGCTGGCCTGGGTTTGTTGGGCCTGTTGGTGCTGCTGGTGGGCTCGATGGTGCGCCGCCAGCTTGCGCCCATGACTGCCGCCGTGCACACCATGGCCGGCTTTGTGCACCAAAATCAGCCGCCGCAGGCCTTGCCGGTAGCCAGGCCCGACGAGGTGGGCGAACTGGTAGGCGGCTTTAACCAACTGCTCGATACCCTGGCACAGCAACAAAAGGCCTTGCAGCGCAGCGAATTGTTCAAGCAGGCGGTGCTCAACTCGGTCACGGCAGAAATTGCCGTGCTCGATGCCCAGGGCGTGATCGTGACCGTCAACGAAGCCTGGCACAACCAGCGCTGCGCCAATGCCGAGTCCACACCGGGTGCAAACTACCTGGTGGCGTGTCGCAGCATGGCGAACCACGAGGTGACCCAGGCCGGGCAGATGACCGCAGAACAGGGCATCAGGGCGGTGCTGGCTGGACAATTGTCCCGTTTCTACCTTGAAATGCCCCACCACACGCCTGCCTTGCGACGCTGGTGCAGCATGAGCGTGACCCCGATGGCGCAAGGCGAACAGCGTGGTGCTGTGGTGTCGCTGGAAGACATCAGCGAGCGCATTGAGGCGCAGAACCAGGTTCGGGAATTGGCTTTTTACGACCCGCTGACCCGCCTGCCCAACCGCCGCCTGGTGTCGGAGCGGCTGGCGCAGGAAATGGCCCGCGCCCGCCGCGCAAAAACCCGGCTCGCCATGATATTCATTGACCTGGACCAGTTCAAGCCGGTCAACGACACGCTCGGCCATGAGGTGGGCGACTGGCTGCTGCAAGCCTTGGCGCAGCGCATTTTGTTGTGTTTGCGCGCCTCTGACACCGCCG
>DAOSLL010000085.1:0-2707 GCA_035368905.1 Rhodoferax sp. | reverse complement strand
CGCCGGGCGCCTGGGTGGCGACGAATTTGTGGCACTGCTGCCTGACTTGCCTCATGGCGATGCGGCGTTGGCTGTGGCCGAAAAGATCCGCCTGGCACTGGTTGAGGAGTTCATGACAGAGCAAGGTGTGGTGTTGCAGGTTTCAGCCAGCATCGGTATCGCCCTGTATCCCGACCATGCACAGACCGAAAAAGACTTGCTGCGCCTGGGTGATGAGGCAATGTATCAGGCCAAAAGGAGCGGCCGTAATGCCGTGGTGCTGTGCAATGCGGCGGCACAAGCCGCCGTACCGCCGAACATCGTGATCAACCAGGCACCGTTTATCGTGCATCTGCGCTGGAAACCTGCCTTCTCCTGTGGTCACCCGGTGATCGACCAGGAACATCAGGCACTGTTTGACCTGGCCAATAATCTGATTGACTGCGCCGCCTTGCAGCCGCCGCAGCCGCCGCAGGCGTTTGCGGCGGCTTTCAACTCGCTCCTGAGCCACACCAAATCGCATTTTTCGCATGAAGAAGCGCTGCTGCGCGAACTGGGCAGTGTCGGCCTGACGGAACATGCTGCCTTGCATCAAGTCCTGCTGGCCCAGGCCCAGGCGTTACATGAGGAACTGCGCGGCGAGCCCGGCAGTCCGGCTGCCATGCAAGCGCTGCTGAAATTCCTGGCAACTGAAATGGTCGCCAACCATGTTCTGCACGCCGACCGGGCCATCTTTGCCGCATTTCCCCGTAAATCCTGACCATTTATTGTTGGGCGTTACGGTTTCACCTTTTCGATTTCCGCCATGCATCCACCCCAGTTCACCCATAGCTACGCGTTCGATCCCAGCTACAACATGGATCTGGCGCAGCTCCTGGCGATTCGCGCGCCCGAGCCACCGGCTGACTTTGCCAACTTCTGGCGACAGCGCCATGCTGCTGCGCTAGGTCTATTGCCACGACCACGCATCAAGCTCGCTGCCTTGCAGCGCCCGCACCACCGGGTCTACGACCTGCACTTTGTCTCCACCGATGCGGTCGAAATCGGTGGCTGGCTGCTGACCCCCAAGGATGGCCAGGTGCGCCATGGCATTGTCTTCGGGCATGGCTACGGAGGCTGCGAGTTGCCGCAGGAACTGTTGCCGATCAATGGCGCGGTGCAGCTTTTCCCGTGCTTTCGCGGCATTGGCCGCAGCCCGGTGGCGGGTGTTTCGCCAGACCCCAACTTCCATGTCCTCCACAATATTCAGGACCGACAGCGCTACATCCTCGGTGGCTGCGTGGAAGACCTGTGGCTGGCGGTGTCGGCCCTGCTGGAACTCTTTCCCGAAGTGGCAGGCCGGGTGGCGTATTCGGGCATCAGCTTTGGCGGCGGCATTGGCGCGCTCGCGCTGCCCTGGGACAGCCGGGTCGCGCGCTTGCATCTGCAAGTGCCCACTTTTGGCCACCAGGCGCTGCGCCTGACTCTGCCCTGCATTGGCAGCGGTGAGTCGGTGCGCCAATTTCAGCGGCAGCACAGTTTTCACGTAATCGACACATTGGCTTATTACGATGCCGCATCTGCTGTGCAACACCTGCGCATACCCGCTCTGGTGGCACCGGCGCTGTTCGATCCGGCGGTCCCGCCGCCCGGGCAGTTTGCCATTTACAACGCCATCGCAGCGCCGCTCAAACGTTTGTTTGTGCTGTCGGCCGGTCATTTTGAGCATGCCGGCCAGCAGCAAGAGTTGCGGGAAATGAACCGGGAGCTTGCCAGCTTTTTCATGGAATCATGACATGCTATGGAGGCATTCGCGTATGCATCGAGAGTATCACCGCTGGTACAGCCACCGTTTGCAGCGCGACATGGAGTTGCTGGTATTTGGTCATGCCGGTGCCAAGGCCATGGTTTTTCCGACCCGCGACGGCAGCTTTCACGAATACGAAGATTTGCGCATCGTGCACAGTCTGGCCGAGAAAATCAACGCCGGGCAGTTGCAGTTGTGGTGCCTTGACAGCGTCGCCTGGGAAACCTTCTATTGCCGCTGGCGTCACCCGGCCGAGCGCATCCGGCGTCACGCACAGTATGAGGAATACGTCCTCAATGAGGTGATGCCGCTGATGCAGCAGCAAAATCCGCACCCCTGCACCATTGCCCACGGTTGCAGCCTGGGGGCTTTTTTTGCCGCCAACATGGCGTTTCGCCATCCGCAGCACTTTCAGAAACTGGCGGCATTCTCCGGGCGCTACGACCTGACCATGAGCGTGGAAGCGTTTCACGACCTCCTCGGCGGCTACTACGACGAAAACGTTTACTTCCACACTCCCAGCCACTTTCTGCCCAACCTCGATTGTGATTGGCGACTGGCGCACCTGCGCCGCATGGACATCGTCATGGTGGTCGGAGGCGAGGATCCGTTCTTGCACAACAACCGGCAGTTGAGTGACATCCTGCACGCCAAGGGCGTACCCAACCAACTGCATGTCTGGGACGGTCGCGCCCATCAAGGCCATTACTGGCGGCGCATGGCATCGTTGTACGTGTAGTTTTGCTGCGCCAGATTGAGTCTGACAGGTCGTTTGCGCAGGTGAAGGCGCATCAAAGCCTGCCTGGTCTTTGAGGCCAACCTGCTGAAAATCGGCGTGCGCCAGGCGGCATTGCGTGGTCTGCACTACCTGTTTTTAAGCGGTGAGGAAATGGCGCGCGGCGACTTCAAAACCATGCTGGGCATGAGCGACCGCAGTGCCAC